>JBGSKE010000548.1:0-7438 GCA_041741355.1 Negativicutes bacterium
GGTGTTTTCCAGCGATGCGTAGCCGACGCCACGCGATAAGGAGCCAACCAGTTGGCCTTCCAGCATGTCGGGATTGATCGGCGTACCCGAGTCAGCCAACATGATCGCCTGCGGTATCCGCACAATTCCGGTCAGGGTGTCTACCTCCACCTCCAGGAAGTGGGTCACAAAGCAGGGCGGACAATTTTTTTGCCGGTAACTGTCGGTTGCCGCGATCGTGCCCCAACTGTAGATCTGGGCCAACTTGGCGACTTCACCGATCGTGATCTGTTTTTGCTTATACTCTTTGACATGAATGATCGTCGCATTGGTCTCCGGTTCATAACTCAGCGCCAATATTTCCGGGTCTTCATCCAGAATCCGGCCGGCATATTCCAGCAATTTGCGCCGCACCTGCAGGGCCACATGCTGGACTGCGCCGCAACCGCAGTAAACGCCGCGAGTTGCGTGGGTATTCACGTCGTAGCCGGTGGTGCGGGTGTCCACTACCGATAAGTCGACTTTCTCATAAGGCAAGCTCAGCACTTCGGCGACGACCTTGACTGCCGCTTCACCGGTGCCGCCGCCCAGATCCATGACTGGCGTCAGCAGATCAACGGTGCCGTCTTCGTTAATTTTGATTGTCGCACTGGAGTAATCAATAACCTCGCCGGGTTTCGGCCCGCCAGTGCCTGATGTGTGGAAGCCTCGCGCCACGCCGATGCCCCGGCGGTAGCGGCCTGTTTTATCTTGCGGTCGTTCGCGCTTTTGCCAGTCGATGCGTTCGGCGCCGACATCCAGCATTTCTTCCACACCGCAGCTTTTGATGATCGATTTGACGGTGGGGCCCTGGCCCCAGAACTCATCGCCACTACCGACATAGTTTTTCTTGCGGAATTCGATCGGATCAAAGCCGCACTCGTTGGCGATAATATCCATGTGGGATTCCACGGCGAAATTCACCTGCGGATTGCCATAGCCCTGCATGGCGCAGGCCGGCACCTTGTTCGTGTAGACCGTTTTGCCGTCGTAGGAAAAATCATGCCATTTATAGAGGGATGCGTACCAGCCGGCCATACAGCCGAGCAACGGGTAAGCATTGATTTGATGCGCGCCGATATCGACCTTCACCTGCATGTCCGCCGCCACGATCATCGCCGCTTTGGTTACGCCGACTTTCAGCTTGATCCGGGCCGGGAATTTCACGTGATTATACATATCGTCTTCACGGCTGCTCATCAGTTTGACCGTTTGTTTGGCTTTCAGCGCCAAGGCAACGCAGATGGGGATGACCGAGCTCATTTGGATGCCGGAACCAAACGAACCGCCCAGGGCCATTTTTTTCACATTGACCTTGCTGAGGGGAATACTGAAAATCTCGCCGATCAACTGGCGAACATTGTGAATCGTCTGCGTCGTAGCCCAGAGCGTGATGCCGCCATCCGGCTCCGGCCGGCACACAGCCGATTTAGGTTCCATCTGGTGATGGTAAACCCGCGGCAGATCATATTCGCGCTCAATAATGTAGTCGGCTTTGGCGAACCCCGCCTCGGGATTGCCGACGACAATGTTGCGTGCACAGGCGATATTATTGGCAATTTCGATTCTTTCCTTGCCGAGAAAAACTTCATCGTATAGCGCTGTCTCCCCCGGCGCAAGCGCTTGGTCCATATCCAGAACTGCCGGCAGCAGTTTGTATTCCACTTTAATTGACTGCATGGCGCGAAACGCCAGTTCTTCGGTTTCGGCCGCCACCGCGGCGATCGCTTCGCCCACGTTGCGGACCCGTCTTGGCAATACGCGGCGATCCCGATACGTTTTCTCCGGGATGCTGACGGTTCGTTCGTTGTAAATAAGGTCCGGCACTTCGTCCGGCGTAATACAGACCGCCCCCATCGCTTCGGCGGCTGAGGTGTCCATGCTGATTATTTCCGCGTGCGGGTGCGGGCTGCGCAGCGTAACGGCATATAGCATATTGGCAACCACTACGTCACTGGCATAGGTTTCCTGTCCACATACCTTGGCGATTCCGTCTTTTCTGGGGTGTACCTTGCCAATTACCCGGTATTTCATTTCAATTACTCCTTTAAGTTACTGTTTTGCCGGCAAATTCTGCCTGACCCCAAGTAGTTAAAGAGTCGAGTTGACCGGCGGCGGCAAGCGCCGCCAGCCCTTCCCTTGCAAACTTGTCGCGCCCTTTACTTGGCGCCGGGCAGTTTGCGTGAACCTTTTTTGTATTCGGATGAATCCCAGGCGACCCATTTGCCGTTCTCGGCAACATAGATGGTGCTCATGATGTTTTTGGTCTGTCCGACTTCGTTGAAGCTGGTGGTCCCCAACAGACCGTCATAGCTGACTTTGGTGATTGCCGGAACCAGCGCTTTTTTGTCGGGGCCCGCTGTTTTCAGCGCTTCAATGATGATATTGGCAGCGTCATAGGCGTAAGGGCCATAGGCGCCGTACGGCTCTTTGAAGCCGGCTTTTTTATAGCCTTCATCAAACTTCTGCCCGCCAGGCATTTTTTCGATTGCTGCGCCCGGTTTGGTGGCAATAACGCCCTCAGCAGCAGCGGCGCTGGCTGTTTCGATGAATTTGGCTTCCATGATGCCGGAGATGCCGACCATCAGGGTGTCCTTCATGCCCAGCTCATTGGCCTGGCGGCGAACCATCGCGCCTTCCATGACAACGCTGCCGAAGTAAATGCCGTCCACGCCCTGGGTTTTGATTTTGCTGAGAATCGGTCGGAAGTCGGTTTGACCGACTTGGATCTCGTCAACCGAAACAATGCTGGCGCCCGGAACTTTTTTCATTTCGGCGGTCCAGGCTTCGGTATTGCTCTTGCCGTAGGTGCTGGTGTCAGAGATGATCGCCCATTTCTTACGTCCCAGATCAGTGGCAACAAATTTGGCCAGCGGCGCATTCTCCTGCGATTGCGTCGGCGCTACGCGGGTAATGTAAGGGAAGTTCGCCGAGTTGGTCAGCTTGGGACTGATCGCGCCCCAGATGACGAGCGGCATGCCGGCCGATTTAAAAATGGGAATCGTTGCTTCGGCAACCGGGGAATTCCAGTGACCGGACACAGCCACGATGCCGGAATCAGCCACTAACTTTTGCGCTGCCGATGCGCCGGTAGCGGGATTGGAAGCGTCGTCCAGATCAACGACTTCCAGTTTGAAGCCCAACTTACCGGATTCATTCGCCTGCTTGACCGCCAGTTGGAACGCATTGCGGGCGCCGGTTCCCTGCATAGCATTAGGGCCAGTCAATGGTCCGATAAAACCGATCTTGACGGTTTTTTTGTCTGCGGCTGGCGCTTTGTTGCCGCCGCAACCTGTCAAAAGAGTTGCCATCAGGAAAACCAGGGTCAATAATACAGTTAAATTACGGATGCTTTTCTTGCTCACAATACGTCTCCTCCTACTTTCCATACTCCACTGCGGTCCGGTTGATTGCGCGATTTACTGCGCTTCGCCTGGTCAGCCCTCCTTTGCCGTTTTATCTTTTCACTGCTTTGCCTGCACCTGCTGCTTTCCCGCTTCGAAATTCCTGGGGCGCTGCATCGTTATCTTAATCTTGGGAAAGCATCGTAAATAGCACCCGCTCGGCGGTTGCCGGCAACTGCGTCACCCTCGCGCCGACGGCGTCGCAGATTGCATTGGTGATGGCCGGGGCCATCGCATTGCCGGACGGTTCGCCCACGCCCTTGGCGCCATAGGGCCCGATACCGGAACCGGATTCGATCAGGATGGTTTCGATATCCGGCACATCCGCCGCCGTCGGCAGCAGATACTCGGCAAAAGAATGACTCTTCAGGCAGCCCTGTTCGACAACCAAATTTTCTGTAAGTGCATAACCGATCGAGGTAACGCCGCCGCCTTCAATCTGCCCCTCGACATTCAGTATGTTGATCGACCGGCCGACGTCATAGCAGGCAACGACCTTTTCCAGCGTCACGGCTCCTGTTTCCACGTCCACCGCCACCGCCACCGCATACGCGCCAAACGTGAAGTCGGCAAACGTGTGTCCGGTGATCATTTCAGAAATCGGCACGTCGGTAAACGGCGCATTAAACTGCGCTTCGCTGTACATTTCGTCGCCGTCCGCCGAACAGCGTCCTACGACGGCCTGCAGTTTCAGCTGCTTTTCCGGCGCCGTTTTGTCATAGATTTGTTCATTGTGCAGGCGCAAGTTGTCACGTTCGACGCCCAGCAGCATCGCCGCCTTGTCCAGCAAGCGGTCCTTCACTTCCCGCACCGCTTTTAACGTGGCGTTGCCGGACATGTACAACTGCCGGGTAGCGGTCGAGGTCCCCGCCAGCGGCGTCAGCGCCGTATCAGAAATGTAAATCATGATCCGTTCCTGGGGTACGCCGAGTTCCTCGCCGACAATTTGGCACAAAGCCTGAGCCTGCCCGGCGCCCAGGTCAGGAATGCCGCAGCGGATCAGCACGCTGCCGTCCAGTTCAATTTTGACATACGAGCGGGAAGTATCGTGCAGGAATGTCAGGCGACCGTAGCTCATCATGCCGATTGCCAGGCCATGGCCAATTTTAATGTTTTTGTCAGTGTTTTCCCGTTTCGGTCCGAGCGCCTGCCAGGCTTTTTCTGCGGCTTCGCTCAAACCGACATGTCGGTCGTAAACCACGCCGGTTGCCAATTCATCGCCCTGTTGCAAACAGTTTTTCTGCCGTATCGTCAGCGGGTCGATCCCCAACTGCCGGGCCACTTCATCAATCTGCGACTCATAAGCGAAATTGGGCTGCACGGCGCCGAAGCCACGGAAAGCGCTGCTGAAAGGGTTGTTGGTCAAAACGGCCACCGTGTCGATTTTTACATTGGGGATGTTGTAGGGGCCAACCCCATTTACCGTCGCATACAGCAACACCCACGGACTCAGGTAGATATAGGCGCCGGAATCGGCGATCAGTTCGGTTTCCGCCGCAACCAGACGTCCGTCTTTGGTCGCGCCCAGCTTGTGTTTGATTTGAAAAGGATGGCGCTTGCCATGCGCTACCAACGATTCTTCGCGTGTATAGGTCAGTTTGACGGGGCGACGCGTTTTCCAGGTGAGCAACGCCAGGAAACTTTCCACGGTAATGTCCTCTTTGCCGCCAAAGCCGCCGCCTACCCAGGTGCCGATCACCCGCACCCGATTGTGCGGCAACCCCAGCACTTCGGCGATCGTGCGAAAATGCTCAATCACTTGCGTCGAAACCCGTAGCGTAATCACTTCGTTTTCGTCAATCCAGGCCACGCCGGACTCCGGTTCCAGATACGCATGGTCGCTGTAGGGAACCCGGTAGGTATTTTCCACAATCACATCTGCCGTTTGAAAAGCCGCCTCGACATCGCCTTTGCGAATTTTGAACCGGGACACGACATTGGTATCCGTATCGCCAACGCAATACGCGCCGGGTTCCAGCGCCGCCACCGGATCAAAAACACCGGGCAGCTGCTCATAGGTGACATCAATCAGTTCGAGCGCCGCTTCCGCCAGTTTTTCAGTGTCAGCCGCGACCAGGGCAATCGCCTCACCGGCAAAACGCACCTTTTTTTCCGCCAGTACCCGGTACAATCCTTCGAACTGGGCGCCGATATCAGTGCTCTGGCCAAATTTAGCCCGCAGATTGTTGCGCGGCACATCGGCGGACGTTAAAACGGCATGCACGCCAGGCAATGCCTGAGCCCGCGCAGTATCAATCGCCAAAATATTGGCTGCCGGGTATTTGCTGCGCAGTACTTTGGCATACAGCATCCCGGGCAGGCTATAATCATCAGCGTAAATAATGTTTCCCTTAACTTTTGGCCAGGCGTCAAACTTTGGCAGGCCTTTGCCAACAATTGTCGTTTCCATTTTCACCCCTCCTATGCCCCTTCGTTCGGTGTTTCGGTCGCAACCGCCCACACTGCAGCGACAATTTTTTGGTAGCCGGTACAGCGGCACAGATTGCCGGAAATCGCCTCGCGAATTTCGCTGCGGCTCGGTTGCGGGTTGCGCATTAGACAGCCGCGCGACGACACCAACATGCCGGGAATGCAAAAGCCGCATTGCACAGCGCCGTGGCGGACAAAACTCGCCTGTAGTTTCTTCATCAACGGATCGTCTTCCAGACCCTTTAGCGTCCAGACTTCCTTGTTATTGGCCGATGCCGCCAGCACCAGGCAAGACTTGACCGTCTGCCCTTCGTACACTACCGTGCAGGTGCCGCAGTCCCCTTTGTTGCAGCCGCATTTCACGTCGACGATGCCGCTCTGCTGCCGCAAAAAATCCAGCAACGTGCTCTCTGCCGCGACGGTGGACTTCAACTCTGCGCCATTCACCAGTACCTTAATTGCAATTTCTTGTTTTGCGTTCAACATTTTTCCCTCCTCAACCCAGCACGGCTTCAATAGCGCGGCGCAACAACACGCCTGCCATCAAGGTCCGGTATTCCTTCGAAGCGCGGAGATCGCTGATCGGGCAGATCTCGCTTTTTACCAGCTCCGCCGCTTTGTCCAGCACAGCCGGGCTGATTTCCTGACCGATCAGGAAGCTTTCGGTTTGTTTGGCCCGCATCGCCACCGGCGAGACAGCGCCCAGGGCGATCCGGATATCGGCAATTCTATTGCCGGTGAGCTTCAATGCCACCGCAACATTAATCACCGAAATCGCCATCGCCTGCCGCAAACCAAACTTGAGAAAGCAGCTGTTCATCTCCGGCTCGCTGACGAAGGAAATCGCAGTAATCAGTTCATCACAGCGCAGCACGCTCTTGCCGGGCGCTACGAAAAACGACTCGATCGGAATCTCCCTTTTGCCGTCCGCCACGCTTTCCACCGTAACCGAAGCCTTCATCGCCAGTAGCGGCGTCACGCTGTCGGCAGCCGGCGAGGCATTGGCCAGATTGCCGCCAATCGTCGCCCGATTGCGCACCAATGGATCGGCGAAACGCTGACATGCCTGCCACAAAGCCGCCGCTCCCTGTTCGATTTCCGTCGAATGCACCAGTTGGTCTATCGTAACCAGCGCGCCAATGCGTATTGTCTGACCCTCCATCTGAATGCCTTTGAGTTCCTGCAGCCCACTGATATCGACCAGGACACAGTCAGGAATTTTGTTACTCTTCAAGTTCGGCAACAAATTGGTGCAACCGGCCGTTATCCGGGCGGCTCGATCTGTCTGATGCAAGATTTGCAAACATTCGCCGACACTGGCGGGCGCTACGTATGAGTATTCCTTCATGTTCCCATCCTCCCCGAAATTTTAAATTACGCCCCGGCCTGTCGAAGTCAGTAAATAAGCTGATGCCATCCGTGCGCTGGCTTTTTCTTCGATGCAGATCAACTCCTTGACCAGATTATCCCGATTCGCCGCGATGTGTTGGCTGGCTGCAATCAACCCAATGCTCGCCATCGCCTCGCCTTTGCGGTAGAATACCGGCGTTGCTATTGCCGAGACGCCCGGCTCCATCTCTTCCACG
>JBGSKE010000549.1:0-4952 GCA_041741355.1 Negativicutes bacterium
CGGAAGCGATCAAGGCGCTGATGGGCTTGCAGCCTAAAACGGCGCGGGTAATTCGCGGCGACGCAGAACTGGACTTGCCGATTGACGATGTCGTTTTAAACGACGTCGTCGTGGTGAGACCAGGTGAAAAAGTGCCGGTAGATGGCATCATCCTCGAAGGGACCTCCACACTGGACGAATCGATGCTGACTGGCGAGAGCATTCCGGTCGACAAGCAGGTCGGCGACCCGGTCGTCGGCGCCACAATCAACAAATTGGGCGCGTTCAAGTTCACGGCGACCAAGGTCGGTAAAGACACGGCACTGGCCCAGATCGTGCGCATCGTTGAAGCGGCGCAGGGGTCCAAGGCGCCGATCCAGCGTTTTGCCGACATCGTTTCCGGCTACTTTGTGCCTGCGGTGGTCAGTCTGGCGCTGATTACCTTCGCCGCCTGGTATTTCGCCCTAGACCCCGGCAATTTCTCGCGGGCTCTGGTGAACTTTACCGCCGTGATGGTGATTGCCTGTCCCTGCGCACTCGGCCTGGCGACACCGACTTCGATCATGGTTGGCACCGGCAAGGGGGCTGAATACGGCATCCTAATCAAAAGCGCCGAGCATCTGGAGAATGCCTACCGTCTGAACACGATCGTACTGGACAAGACCGGCACGATCACCAAAGGCAAGCCGGAAGTCACCGATATCGTACCGCTGGGAGACCTGTCCGTTGGCGAAATTCTGCGGATTGCGGCGAGTGTGGAAAAAAACTCGGAGCATCCGCTGGCACAGGCGATTGTGAAATACGGTCAGGAGCAGGGATTGGTGTTGGCCGAGCCAACCAGTTTTCTGGCGATTCCCGGCCAGGGCATCAAGGCGGATTTTGAAAGCCGTACAGTTCTGGTTGGTACTCGCCGCCTGATGCGTGAGAACGGGATCGAAATTGAATCCTTCGTTGGCGCAGTGGAATCGCTGGAACAACAGGGGAAGACAGTCATGTTCCTGGCGGTGGACGCGGCGCTGGCCGGCTTGGTCGCCGTGGCCGACACGGTCAAAGAAAACTCGGCCGAGGCGGTAGCGCAGCTACAGGCAATGAGCATTGAAGTCTGGATGATTACCGGCGACAACCAGCGGGCGGCGCAGGCGATTGCGGCCAGCATCGGCATCACCAATGTCATGGCCGAGGTACTGCCCGAAAACAAGGCGGAAAAAGTCGCGGCGCTGAAAAAAGCAGGCAAGATTGTTGCCATGGTTGGTGACGGGATCAACGATGCGCCGGCGTTGGCTACCGCCGATGTCGGTTTTGCGATCGGTACCGGTACCGATGTGGCGATTGAGGCGGCGGACATTACACTGATGCGCGGCGACCTGAACGGGCTAGTGACAGCGATTCAGCTGAGTCGGGCCACGATGCGCAACATCAAGCAGAATTTGTTTTGGGCGTTGTTTTACAATTCAGTGGGAATTCCGGTCGCGGCGGCGGGGTATCTCTCGCCCGTCGTGGCGGGAGCAGCTATGGCCTTCAGCTCGGTTTCGGTGGTGCTCAACGCGCTGCGGCTGAAAAACTTTAAACCCGATTGAATATAAGATGAGGGGGTAAACTATAATGATCTGGTTTCTGTTAATTCTGCAGCTGCTGGCGCTGGGACTGGTGTTTCAGTATGTTGCAGCTAAGAAAAACGAATAACAAAGATTTAAGATAGTTCCCAGTTCTGTTACAAAATTGACACAATTTTTCACCCGTGATGCGATAAAATCAGAGCAGCAAAATAGAAGGTGGGATTGCCATGCAGCTGACCTGGCTAAAAGAATGGTCCAAACGCAAAATCATTATTCTACTATTGGTTGCGCTGATACCGGTCGGCTGGCTGCTGTACAGCAAAGGTCCATTGGGGCCGCCCAGGGTTACGGTGGCGGCTGTGCAGCAACAGTCATTTAAGGCTGGTGTTTTCGGTATCGGTACCGTTGACGCCCGCTTGACCTATGCCATCGGGCCGACACAGGCAGGTCGCGTTTACAAAGTGTTCGCCGACCAGGGGGACAAGGTGGCGGCAGGCAAAGTGCTGGGCGAGATGGACCCGGTCGATCTGGAACAAAAAGTAACCGGGGCGGCGGCATCTGTCGCCAAAGCACAGAGTTCGCTGCTGGCGACGGAAGCGTTGGTGCGCGATACAGCGAGCCGGCGTACTCTGGCCCGGACCAGCGCGGAACGCTATAATGCCCTGTTTAAGGCGGACGCACTCAGCCGGGAAATTGTCGATGTAAAAAACAACGAAGCCAATGCGGCGAAGTCTACTCATGAATCAGCCCAGGCGGCGATGGAAGCGGCTAGAGGCGAAGTGGCTCGCGCCCGTGCTGATTATGCCGCGCTCGTCAGCCAGCGCAACAACCTGCAACTGATCAGTCCGGTCGACGGACTGGTCGTATCACGCGACGCCGAGCCAGGCGCCACGGTAGTTGCCGGTCAGTCGGTGTTTCGTCTGATCGACCCGGCCACGCTCTGGATCCGCACCCGGATTGACCAGGGACGGTTTCAGGGGATTACCGTCGGGCAGCCGGCGATGATCGTGCTGCGGTCGCGACCGGACAAGCAACTGGCCGGCAAAGTCGTCCGGCTGGAGGTTCAGGCCGACAGCGTGACCGAAGAGCGGTTTGTCAACGTGGCGTTCAATGAGGCTCCCGGCGTTTTGCCGCTGGGCGAACTGGCCGAAGTGACCATTGATTTCCCGCCGGTTGCCAATGCACTGGTCGTACCGGCAGCTGCCGTCAAAAAACAGGGCAAGCAGAATGGTGTCTGGTTGCTTGAAGGCAACACGTTGCGGTTTCAGCCGGTGGAAATCGGCGCCCAGTCGCTTGACGGAAAAGTTCAGATTCTCAAAGGAATTAGTCTTCAGGATAATGTTGTCGTCTATAGCCAGCAGTTGCTGAGTGACGGGATGAAAGTCCGGGCTGTGAAGCAGCCATGATCAATCTGGCGTTTCGCGAAATTTCCCACAGCTGGGTCCGCTATGTGCTGACTGCTGCCGGACTGGGGCTGCTAATCGGCGTGACGCTGACGATGACCGGCTTGGTGCGTGGCATGATGGATGACGCGGTTGCGTTGATTCGCGGCACTCATGCCGACTTGTGGGTCGTGCAGGACGATACCATGGGGCCGTATGCCGAATCATCGACGTTGTATGATGATGTTTCGCGTAACATTGCCGGTCTGCCGGGCGTGGCTGAGGCGAGCAACGTGGCTTATCTGACCGTACAGGTTCGTCACACGAGCAAGGATGTGCGGGCCCAGGTGGCGGGGTTCGAGCTGGGTAAACCGGGCGAGCCGCCGTATCTGGTTGCCGGCAGGCCGATCGCTAAAGCGCGCTATGAAGCAATTGCCGACAGTAAAACCGGTTTTCGGATCGGCGACCGAATTGGCATCCGTCGCACCGAACTTACGGTGGTCGGCCTGACCAGCGGCATGGTGTCCTCCGGCGGTGATCCGGTCGTTTTTGTCACGATGCAGGATGCGCAGGATATTCAGTTTCAAAAGGACAACACCACGATTTACAATGAACGCAACCGCTTAAGCGCCAATCCCAAACTGAACCGGCCCGGTTCGCCCGGCTTGTTGCAGGCGGTCACTGAGTCGCAGCAATCCAACCACAAGGTCAATGCGGTTCTCGTCCGGTTAACACCGGGCTTTGATCCGGATACGGTGGCCGAGACGATCCGACGCTGGAAGCATTTTGAGGTCTACACCTATGAACAGATGGAACAAATTCTGCAAAAACGGGTCATCATCAATGCGCTCAGGCAACTGGGTATGTTCATGGTGATTTTGGCGATTGTCAGCACTGCCATTATTGCCCTGATCATTTACAACATGACCATGGGGAAAATCCGCGAGATCGCAGTGTTAAAGCTGATTGGCGCAAAAAACAGGACCATCATCGCGATGATCCTGCAACAGGCTTGGGGGCTTGGGTTTATCGGTTTTTTTGTCGGCAAGGCTACGGCTGCGATGCTGGCCCCGCTGTTTCCCAAACGGGTCGAATTGTTGGCGTTTGACAGTGTGGTCGCGTTTTTTATCATTCTGTTGATCTGTTCACTGGCCAGCCTGGTGGCGATCCGCGCAGCGTTAAAAGTCCAGCCGGCTGCGGCGATCGGAGGTTAGCATGGAAGCGATTCGCATGACCAACCTGGTCAAAACCTATGGTTCCGGTCCGACCGAAGTACGGGCGATCAAGAATGTTTCCCTCTACGTAAATCCCGGCGAAGTCGTTGGCTTGCTCGGCCCCAGCGGCTCCGGCAAAACCACGCTGTTGCAGTGTCTGGGGGCGGTGATCGATCCAACGGCAGGCCGCATCGAACTAAACGGCGAAACGGTCTTTGAAGATGGCTGGAAGATTGACGACATCCGTGCATTGCGACGCGACAAGATCGGTTTCGTATTTCAGGCCGCCTATCTGATTCCATTTCTCAGTGTGCTGGACAACGTAGCGTTGCTACCGATGCTGGCCGGTAAAACCAATGAATTTTCCCGCCAGCGGGCCATGGAACTGCTGACCACACTGGAAGTCGAGCACCGCGCCCATGCCAAACCGTCGCAGCTTTCAGGCGGCGAACAACAGCGGGTGGCGATTGCCCGGGCGATGGCCAACCAACCGCCGTTTATTCTGGCGGATGAGCCGACCGCGCCGCTGGACAGTGAGCGCTCGCTGATCGTGATGAAGCTGTTGGCGCGGCTGGCCCAGCAATTCAACACCGCCATCATGGTCGTCACCCATGACGATATCATCATTCCCAGGTTCAAACGTCTGTACCGGTTACGCGACGGCGTTGCCCATGAAGAGGCGGGGCAGGGGCTGCCATTTCCCGAGTAAATATGCAAGTGATGTTGGACCTCATGTATATTGGTTCGCAGTATTTGTCGCTGCCAACGATCCGGTAAACTTTCGCCAGCAACGAAACGTATCAGTGAAAAACGATCATGTG
>JBGSKE010000550.1:0-3961 GCA_041741355.1 Negativicutes bacterium
ATCGGCAATAAACGGCCGCAAAAGATGACGCAGGCGTTGCGTGACCTGGAGCCAGTATGGGAAAAATATCAAGTCTACTATAAAGAATAGCAGCTTAGTTCCGCTCACAAGAAAATGCTTTATAATTGAAGGCGTAATGCAAAAGGCTCTGGCAAACTGGAAATCAGTTTGCCAGAGCCTTTTAGTTTTGAACTATTGACAACCTGCTATCTCTTTGCCAAAAGCCTCAAATCCTTTTTTCATGGCTTCAACCAGTTCATCGGCCTGATCCTTGGTGATGATTAAGGGAGGCGCCAGCAGGAATTGATCGCCGTTTTCTCCATCAGCATTACCGGTACCGGGATAAACGATGACGCCATAACGCAATAACGTTACAGTTAGTTTTTCGGCCATGCCCATGCCCACAGCAAAAGGCTCTTTGGATTTCTTGTCGCGCACAAGTTCGACTCCCTGCATGAGACCTTGCCCGCGGACATCGCCGACAAACCAGAAAGGCAACAATGTTTCTTTTAGTCGAAGCAGCAAGTATTCGCCGACCGTATTGGAATTTTCGACTAGATTATCTTCAACCAAAGTTTTGATTGCTGCTACTGAGACGGCTGCAGAGAGCGGGTTTCCACCGTAGGTGTGGCCGTGGACAAATATGCCGGTGCCTTTGAGGAAAGTTTCGAAGATTTCTTCCTTGACCACAACGCCGCCGATAGGAGAATAGCCGGCGCTCATGCCTTTGGCGGTGCACATCATGTCGGGAACCACATTGTAGCGTTCGATTGCGAACATTGAGCCAGCGCGCCCGAATCCGCACATGACTTCATCAGCAATAAGCAGAAGATCGTAATGGTCGCAGATTTGCCGAATGATCTTGAAGTAATCTTTATGGGGAACCAGGGCGCCGCAAGCCGCTCCACCAATAGTTTCAGCTATAAATGCGGTAAATGTATCACTGCCTTCCATTTTCAAAATCGTTTCGAGATCATGAGCGCATTCAACACTGCATGACTCTGGGTTTTTACTGAACGGACAACGGTAGCAATAACATTGCGCTGCTTTGGGAAAAGGCAGCAGCAGGGGGGCGTATTTTTTGCGTCGTTTGTCCCCCGTCATGGAGAGAGAGCCGATTGTATTACCGTGAAAGCTTTTCCAACGGGAGATGACGCGGTACTTGCCAGACTTTCCATCTCTTTCAAGGAAATATTGCCGGGCCATCTTGAGCGCAGATTCGGTGGCTTCAGAACCTCCGCTGACAAGATACAGACGGTTCAGGGAACCGGGCGACAGTTCGGCGACAAGATTGGCCAGTTCGCGGACCGGTTGCGATGTCCAGCGAGACAAGTGGCTGAAGGCAACTTTTTGCATTTGTGACGAGAATGCAGCAAGAACTTTCGGATGGGCATGGCCGAGATTGGCTACAGCAGCGCCGGAGCAGGCGTCGATATAACGGTTTCCATCGGTATCAAACAGATAGATACCGCAGCCGTGGTCGACATCTAAATAGTTCTTTTTTACATTGCGATAAAATACTTTATCCAATTCACAAACCTCCTTTGCAATTTTTAATTTATTTTAACATGACTATTGCAAGAATTCCATCATTATTGTTATAATATATTTAGACGAGCAATGATGCTCCTGCAAAGGAAGGTTGCTCGTCTTGCCATATAAAAAAAGGAGGGTTTAAGAGATAATGAAAAAGTTCGGACTGGTTATTCTGGTAATGCTTTTGGCCGTATCACTAGTGTTAGTGTCTGGATGCGGTGGAAAACCGGCGGACAAACCGACTGCTAAACCCGCTGCCGCAGATGGGAAACCATTACAAATGTTTTTGCTTACAGGGTCAACCGGCGGCACCTATTATCCACTGGGTGGCGCAATGGCGAATGCTTGGAACAAACATCTCGCCGGAAAAGTACAAGTGACATCCCAACCGTCAGGGGCATCGGTTGAGAATTTGAAGCGCATCGGCAAGGGTGAAGCTCATTTGGGAATGTCGATGAATAATATTGCCGAAGATGCGTGGAAAGGGCAGACTGCAGCATTCAAGGATGCACCGATCAAGTCTTTCCGAGCCATCGGCGTTATTTATCCTGAAGTGTACCAAGGGATTGTTGCCGCTGATAGTTCGATTAATTCTGTTGCCGACATGAAAGGGAAAAAAGTTGCTATTGGCCCAGTAGGCAGTGGAACAGCCGTTATTTCCAAAGCCATCTTTGCTGAATTGGGTTTAAAGGATTCGGATTACCGACCGGAATACGCAGGGTTTGGTGATGCGGCCAGCAAGTTCAAAGACGGTCAGATTGACGCCAATTTTGGTGTGCTGAGTGTACCGGCCGCCGCTATTCAGGATGTGGCAACGGTAAGAAAAATCAAGCTTGTTGAATTTAAAGGCGCAGATTTTGACAAACTGAAGAAAAAATATCCGTTCTTGAGCCAGTATATTATCCCGGCCAATACTTATGGAAATCCGCAACCGGCATATACAGTGAGTATGCAAGCTGCGCTTTATTGCAAAGCTGACTTGCCTGAGGCCTTGGTATATGAACTGACTAAAACTTTTTATGAAAAAAGCGCCGATGTTGCGGCTGCCCATGCTGCTGGAAAGTCGATATCCTTGAAAACGGCTTTGGCTGGAATTACTACACCTTTGCATCCAGGGGCAGTAAAATACTATAAAGAAAAGAATATCACCATCCCGGCAGAAATCATGCCCAAATAGGAACAAGGAAGGGGATGGGGAACTTCTTCGTCGTCCCCTTTTTACTGAACTCGATAACTGATTTCAAACCGGGGGGGAACTGTGTGGAGATGCAAAAAAATACTGAGACGGACCTGCTGGCGAAATATGAGGCCGAATATCGATACCGACGCCTGGGTCCTGGGCTGAGCCGTATCATAACAATTCTGTGTTTGATATGGGCAACCGGTCAGATCTATACAGCAGCTTTCGGTGTATTCCCGTCCACCTTGCAGCGAGCCCCTCATGTAGGTTTTGCCATGGTTCTCATTTATATGTTGTATCCAATGCGGTCGGGGCAGAAGCAAACAACAGTGCCTTGGTATGATTGGCTTTTTGTTGCGCTTTCGGTAGCAGTAACCCTTTATCACGTTGTGTTTTACGAAGACTTGATCAATAGAGCTGGGGTATATTCCGGCGTGGATACCTATATATCAGTTGTTGCGGTAGCATTGATTCTGGAAGCGGCCCGCAGAATAGCCGGCATGGTCATCACTTCGTTGGCGATGATCTTTTTGCTATATGCATATTTGGGGTCGTATCTACCTGGATTCGTTGCTCATCCGGGTTTTACCATAGAAAGAATTTCCACGTTTCAGTGGTTGAGTACGGAAGGTATTTTGGGGATTCCCGTTGATGTGTCGGCAACCTTTATTTTTCTTTTTTTACTATTTGCATCGTTTTTGCGGAAAACTGGGATTGGCGATTGGCTGACAGGCGTTGCGGTAGGACTTACCGGTGGCGCCGTAGGCGGACCGGCCAAAGCGGCGGTGATTTCCAGTGCCTTGCAGGGGACCATTTCAGGTAGCTCTGTAGCCAATGTGGTCGGTACGGGATCGGTTACCATTCCGCTGATGAAAAGTATTGGTTATAGACCAGAGTTTGCTGCTGCAGTAGAGGCCGCTTCATCTACCGGAGGGCAGTTGATGCCGCCGATTATGGGAGCTGCGGCGTTTGTCATGTCCGAGTTTCTCAATGTTCCCTATTATAAAATTGCAGCTGCAGCTGCAATACCGGCGCTACTCTACTTTACCGGCATATTCTTTACTGTTCATTTGGAAGCTCTGCGAACAGGGTTAAAAGGGATACCCAAGAAGGATTTGCCGAACTGGCGTCATCTTATCCGAACCCGTTGGTTCCTCTCGATCCCGATATTTGGAATTGTTATCGTATTGGCGCTAGGATTTACTGCGATGAAGGCTGCATTGATTGGGCTGGGGTTAACGATCA
>JBGSKE010000551.1:0-2114 GCA_041741355.1 Negativicutes bacterium
TACCGTCAATAGTTGATTGCCTGCTTCGCGGTCCGGCTTGAACGCGACATAGGGATATTTGCGCGAAGAGGGACGGATGTCATCCAGGGTCAGTTTTTCTAGTTGCTTTTTACGCGAGGTCGCCTGTTTGGATTTGGAGGCGTTGGCGCTGAACCGCTGGATGAACGCCATCAGTTCCTTGGCCTTTTCTTCTTTTTTCTTATTGGCGTCTTTGGCCAATTGCAGCGCCAGTTGGCTCGACTCCAGCCAGAAATCATAATTTCCCACATATAACTGGATTGCTTCAAAATCAATATCGGCGATATGGGTGCAAACCTGATTCAAAAAGTGACGGTCATGCGATACGACGATAACTGTATTGGGGAAATCGTACAGATAATCCTCAAGCCAGCTAATTGCATTGACATCAAGGTGGTTGGTCGGTTCGTCCAGCAGCAGAATATCTGGGGAGCCGAATAAGGCGTGAGCCAACAGGACTTTGACCTTATCCAGCGCATTCAGGTCTTTCATTTTCAAATCGTGCAGGTCGTTGGAAACGCCAAGGCCTTTTAACAAGCGGGCGGCTTCTGTTTCGGCGTCCCAGCCGTTCAGTTCGGCGAATTCACATTCCAGATCAGCCAGCTTCATTCCGTCAGCGTCGGAAAAGTCAGGTTTAGCGCAAAGTGTTTCTTTTTCCTGCATGATGGCATGCAACCGTGAATGGCCCATAATGACGGTCTCGAGAACGCCGAACTCGTCAAATTCATAATGGTTCTGTTTGAGCACAGCCAGCCGTTCGCCTGGCGTGATGATCACATCGCCTGCACTAGGATCGATTTCACCGGACAGGACTTTCAAAAATGTCGATTTGCCTGTGCCGTTGGCGCCGATCAAACCATAGCAGTTGCCGGGAGTGAACTTGATATTGACATCCTTAAACAGGATGCGTTTGCCGTATTGCAGGGTCAAATTCTGGGTACTGATCATTGCCTTGATTCCCATCCTTTATATGTTATTCGTTGATTGCGAGCGTAGGTTAACCCAAGGATACATTGACAACAAAATATATCATGAAACCGGATGAAAGTCTATGTTTTTGCATATTGTTGAATTTTTCCGATCAATTGACGTGATGCCGAGATGGTTGTACAATGTATACCAAATCACTCGATTTTGAGGGGGAAAAACAATGAAAAAACAATTCATGCTGACTCTGGTTGTACTGTTGTCCATGGGCTTGCTGCTCGCCGGTTGTGGCGGCGACAAAGCAAAGCCGGCTGCCCCGGCGTCAAACGAAATCAAAATCGGCGGCAACTTCGAATTGACCGGCGGCATTGCCAATTTTGGCAAACAAACTGTCAACGGCATCCAAATGGCATTCAAAGAAATCAATGCTGCCGGCGGCGTTAACGGCAAGCAGCTGAAACTGATCCTGGCCGATAACAAATCCGAACCGGCCGAAGCAACCAATGCTGTTACCAAACTGATCACCCAAGATAAAGTCGTTGCCGTACTCGGCCCAGTCGCCAGCTCCAACGTGCTGGCCACACTGCAGGTTGCCCAGGACAGCAAGATTCCGGTGCTCACTGCAACCGGAACCAATGAAAAAATCACCGTCGATGGCGGCAAAGTCCGTCCGTTCGCTTTCCGCGGCTGCTTCATCGACCCGTTCCAGGGAAAAGTCATGGCCAACTTTGCCAGCAATACCGTAAAGGCAAAAACCGCGGTCATTTATGTGGACCAAAGTTCCGACTACTCCAAAGGACTCAAGCAATCGTTTGAAGAAACCTTCGTGAAAAACGGCGGCAAAGTGCTGTCGACCGAAGCGTTCCTGCAAAAAGACCAGGACTTCAAAGCGACACTGACCAAGATCAAAGCGCTAAACCCGGAAGTTATCTTCATTCCGGCTTACTATGAAGAAGTCGGCAAAATCGTAAAACAGGCCCGTGAGCTGGGAATCAATATTCCGCTGCTCGGCACCGACGGCTGGGATGATCCCAAGGTCGTCGAGATCGCCGGCGCGAAGTCGCTAAACAACACTTACTTCAGCAATCACTACTCCTCGCAGGATACTGACCCGGCGGTCGTCAAGTTTGTTGCCGCCTACAAAAAAGAATACAACCAGGAGCCCAGTG
>JBGSKE010000552.1:0-5222 GCA_041741355.1 Negativicutes bacterium
TTCGGCCAGCATCTCTTCTGTATTGCGATAATACAACGGGGCCTGCAAATCGGCGTCACCATATTTTTGCCCACTCATCAGAATCCGGCGAAACACTTCATCTTCGGGGCGCAAGAAGTGAACGTCACAGGTTGCGGCAACCGGTTTGCCGCTCAAACGGCCAATTTCACAGATTTTCCGGTTATAATCCTGCAATTGTTCCAGGTCAGCCACCTGCCCATTGCGAATCAAGAACTGGTTATTGGCGCAAGGCTGAATTTCGAGAAAATCATAAAAATCGGCAATACGCAGCAACTCATCCGTGGACGCGCCATTTAGCATCGCCCGATAAAACTCGCCTGCTTCACAGGCCGACCCCAGTATCAGTCCGTCACGGAACTCCAATAGCGCCGAGCGGGGAATACGCGGCGTCCGGTGGAAGAACTTGATATGCGCCAAGGAAACCAGCCGATACAGATTCCGCAGTCCCTGTGAATTTTGGGCGAAAATAATAATATGATTGCTCTGACTGATATCCTGGTCAAACAGATAGCCTTCCATGCCATAGATGACTTTCACTTTACTCTTATGGGCGATTTCCTGGGCAAATGGGAACGCCTGAACCACGCCGTGATCGGTGATCGCAACGGCGCTGTGACCGTATTGTTCGGCGGTCCGGATCAGTGCTTCGACCGAAACAACCGAATCCATCGAGCTCATCTGGGTATGGGCATGCAACTCAACTCGTTTGTGCGCACAGTTATCTTGCAACGGCGTCGCATCACTGCGTGAAATGTGATCAGCCTGCAGGACCAGTTCGCGCACATACCGGTCAAACATTACTGTTCCTTTGACTTTGACCAAGGGGTCTCCTTTCTTGATCAGATCCAATTTCTTGTTTGCTTCGGCATTATTCTCAAAATAGGCCTTGCAGCCGATTGCGCAGGTTGAGTCTTCCAGGGCAAACGAAAGCAGGCAACGCCCGCTCTTCAGATCCTTGACTTCCAGTGCTCGAGCCTTACCCTGCACAATAACATTGCGCTGCTCTTCGGTAATCTCCTTGATTTCCATAGGTTTGCCCTTGATCGCCGATCCCAGGACAATTCTTTCACCCCGCCCGTCGCCGGCGGCGCTATTTGCAACTGCTGCAGTTTCTTGCGGCAAGGCCTGCAACATGCAATCAAGCTCATCAAAACAAACGGCGCTCTCAATCACGCGGACCTGTAGTTGGATACTTAAACCGAATTGTTCAAACAAAAACAACGGAAAACTATGTTCAAACCCCTCGCGTTGAATCAAATCCATTTCCAACGCCCGGCTCAAAGTGATCAGCAGAGTTCCCTCAGCCCACTGCCAATCGGCCTTGATTAAAGCCCGACGGGTCAGCGGCGTCAGCTGGGGTGCTGCGCCAATCAATTGCTCTTTTTTCTCGCAGATCATTTGCGAATCATACAGTAGCTGCTGTTCGATTGTCAATTTTTCCAAGCAGGTCGCCTGACGCAGAAATTGTTCCACCTGCTGTTGATCTGATTTCGGCAATAGAGCAGGCACAAACAGGACAATTTTGCAATGTCCGGTCCGGGAATCAATCGTTACCGCATCCAGCCGGCTACGTTCAAGGATCTGGCGCGAGGCTGCGGCAAGCGGAAGCTCCCGGGTTATATTCATCAAAACATTCTTATCGGACGGTGCAATACAGTAGGTCAAAATCCCGACACCCCATGCTCCATTTTACGCTTCACGCCGATTAAAGGGTTGCTAATAAACGGGTAACGCTTTCAAGATAGTCATTCACGGGAAACAATAAGCTTTCTTTGGTTCGCCGCACTTTTACCTCGACGCAATTTTCTTTCAGCGCTTTGGGACCAACGGTAATTCGCAACGGATAGCCAATCAGATCAGCATCTTTGAATTTGACGCCGGACCGCTCGTCTCGATCATCCAGCACCACTTCCACGCCAGCTGCCGACAATTCTTGATACACCCGCTCCGACATCGCCATCTGCAGTTCATCTTTAGTATTGATCGGCACTATGACGACTTTGTAGGGAGCAATCGCTACCGGCCAAATAATTCCGTCCGCATCATGATGCTGTTCAATCGCCGCCGCCATTGTACGGCTCACACCAACGCCATAGCAACCCATTACCATCAATTGTTCTTGCCCGTTTTCATCCAGGTAAGTCGCGTCAAGCGCCTGTGAATATTTTGTGTGCAGCTTAAAAACCTGCCCCACCTCAATGCCGCGGGCAGTTTTGACCGGTGCGCCGCAACGCGGACAAGGATCACCTTCACGAATCAGGCGAATATCGGCGACAAATTCAGGTTTGAGATCACGCGCCGGCAACACGTTAATAAAATGCTGATCGGTAGCATTGGCGCCGCAAACGGCATTGTGCATATTCATCACGCTGGCGTCAGCCACGACCGTGACATTGGCCAGGCCAACCGGGCCAATGTAGCCTGGTTCGCTTTGAAAGGCCGCGCGAATGTCTTTTTCCGTCGCCATTTCCAACTGCAGTACGTTCAGCAAGTTTGCCAGCTTGATTTCATTTACTTCGTGATCGCCGCGCACTAGCGCCAGCACCGGGCCTTTTTCGGTAATGAACGCCAGCGATTTTACCAGTCGGTCCGCCGATAACGACAAATATTCGGCCACCGCCAAAATTGTTTTTTTACCAGGCGTTGCAACCGTTTCCAACGGTTTTTTCGCTTCTACCGCCGCCGCCAGTGGCAACAGTTCGGCTTTTTCGACATTAGCGGCAAAATCACAGCCGTCACAATAAGCGATCGCCGCTTCGCCGGAGTCAGCAATCACCATGAACTCATGGGTTCCGCTACCGCCAATGGCGCCGGGGTCAGCCTCAACCGGTCGGAATTCCAGGCCACAGCGACTAAATATTCGCGTATACGCGTCATACATTTTCTTGTAACTCAATTCCAATCCCGCTGTGTCGCGGTCGAACGAATAGAGATCCTTCATGATAAATTCGCGACCGCGCATCAAGCCAAAACGCGGCCGAATCTCGTCGCGGTACTTGTTCTGAATTTGATAAACCAGCAGCGGCAACTGACGGTAAGAACGAACATCCGATTTTACCAGTGTCGTTACCATTTCTTCGTGCGTAGGTCCCAGGCAAAAATCGCGTTGGTGCCGATCTTTCAGTCGGAACATCTCATCGCCGTATACGTCCCAGCGTCCGGTTTGCTGCCAAATTTCCGCCGGCTGAACGATTGGCATCGCAATCTCTTGACCGCCTTTGGCGTCCATCTCTTCCCGCACGATCTGTTCGATCTTGCGCAAAGTTCGCCAGGCCAGCGGCAAATATGAATAAACGCCGCCTGCCGCCTTGCGGATCATCCCAGCCCTGAGCATCAATTGATGGCTTGGCACTTCAGCTTCAGCCGGCACTTCCCTTAGCGTCGGCGCATATAGATTCGTCATTTTCATTTTATCAAATCCCCCTTGTCAAGTCGGTCCATCTCTTCAAATAACGCTTCCGCCAGTCTGTCTTCCGGCACCTTGGCAATAATTTCACCTTTGCGAAACAATAGCCCTTCGCCTTTGCCGCCGGCAATGCCCACATCAGCCTCGCGCGCCTCGCCAGGTCCATTGACTACGCAACCCATCACAGCCACTGTCAGCGGACGTGACAGCGTCTGAATCCGTTTTTCGACCTTTTCCGCCAGCGAAATCAGATCAATATTGCATCGGCCGCAGGTAGGGCAAGAAACCAATGTCGGCGTAAATCGACGCAAACCGAGCGACTGCAAAATATCGCGGGCTACCCGGACTTCTTCCACCGGATCCGCAGTAAGCGAAACCCTGATTGTATCGCCGATCCCTTCAGCCAGAAGCGTACCGATGCCGACTGCCGATTTTATGATCCCCACCCTCGGCGTGCCAGCTTCCGTAACGCCAAGATGCAGCGGATAATCGACCCGTTCCGACATCAGCCGATAGGCTTGAATTGTCAGCGGCACATCATTCGCTTTTAATGAGATCTTGATATCCGCAAAGTCCAGTTGCTCAAGAATCCGCACATGCTGCAGCGCACTCTCTACCAGCGCTTCCGCCGTCGCATGCCCACCGTGCTTTTCTAGCAACGAACTGTCCAGCGAACCGGCGTTCACGCCAATCCGAATCGGAATCCGTTTTGCCTGCGCAGCCCGCACAACAGCCCGGACCTGATCATCATCTTTTATATTGCCCGGATTCAACCGAAGCGCATCGATGCCTCGATCAATTACTGCCAACGCTAGCCGATAATCAAAATGGATATCGGCAACTAGCGGAACTTCGGCAGCAGCTTTGATTGCCGCCACGGCAACAGCTGCTTCCATGTCGGGAATTGCCAAACGAATTATTTCACACCCAGCCTGTTGCAAGGCGTCAATTTGAGCAATCGTAGCCGCGACATCAGCGGTTTTGGTCGTCGTCATTGACTGAATGGAAACCGGATTGGCGCCGCCAATCGCTAGCGTGCCCAGCTGAATGACCCGTGTTTCCCGGCGGGAAAACAGTGTGTGCATCAAAATTCACCCCGTCAAAACAAATTGAGCCGGATTATATCTTTCAGCGTTGCAAACAACATCAGCATGCCCAGCAGCGCCATTCCGACCATTTGCGTATAATGAGCCTGCTTTGCGCTGAGCGGTTTGCGGCGAATCGCTTCCAAAAGCAAGGTAATCAAATGACCACCGTCAAGCAACGGTACCGGCAATAAATTGATCAAGCCGAGATTGATGCTTAAGAACCCGGCGAACTGCAACAAAGGAATAATCCCCAGCTGCGCCATCTCGCCAGTCAGTTTCATTACGCCAATTGGACCGGCGATATCCGCTTCGGCCCGACCGGTGAACATCTGTCCCAGTCCTGTCAGCATTTTTCCCGCAATCGCCACAGTCTGGCTAACCGCACGGGAAACAGACTCGCCCAAGCCCAGTTTTTGTTTGTCAATTACAGGAACAATGCCGATTAAAGCACGGCCCGACTTGTTATCAATTTCAGGAATCATCGTTACAACACGCGGTTTTCCTGCAGTCGTCATTAATTCCAGCGTTAGCGAATCTTTGGCAACACGAATAGTTTCGACGACTTCACGCCAACTACCAACCGGCGCGCCATTTACTTTCACGATCTTGTCGCCAACCGACAAGCCCGACTGGATAGCGGGTTTACCTGGAATCAAGGCGCCGATCATTGGTTTGTCAGACACCGTTTCAATGCCGTTGGCAAAAAA
>JBGSKE010000553.1:0-9551 GCA_041741355.1 Negativicutes bacterium
CATCTTGTGCCCCTTCCCTTCCCGGGTTTAGGGGCCGGATTCCTTGATTTTGGCCAGTTGGGTCTTGTAGTCTTTGTCATCTTTGGTGTATTTTTCTTCGATGACGATTTTGGCGCCTAGGCTTTCGGCATATGCTTTAAACGGTTTGATCAGCGAAACCGAATAGGCGTTGGACTGGTTATAGAAGATCGCGATCTTTTTCAGACCGAGTTTCTCCACGGCATAACCGGCCATGATTTCCGCATACTGCACGCTGCTCGGTTGCATCAGGAACATGGCGGTCTGCGGTTTGCCATCGGGAGCGACGGTTACCCGGGGATCGATGAAGCTGCCGACGACCGGCACTTTCTTGCTGTTGGCAATCGGCGCGAGCGCCAGGCCGATGTTGGAAATGGGCGGCCCGAGAACAGCAATCGCTTTTTCCTGGTCAACCAGGCGATTGTAGGCGTTGATGGCTTCTTTTGGGTCGCCTTTGGTATCCAGCGTCACCAGTTTGATTTTCTTGCCGTTGATGCCGCCTTTGGCATTGAGTTTTTCAATGGCAATTTCCGCGCCGCGGGTAACCGCATTGCCAAAGACCGAAGTGGTGCCGCTCATATCCTGGATGCTGCCGATAACCAGCATTTCCGCCGGTTTGGCCGCTCCACCGCCGCCACCGCTGCTGCCGCCGCAGCCGACCAGAGCCAAACTGACCATAAACAGGCCCACCATTCCCAGTACCAAACGTTTGTTGTTAAACTTCACTCTGCATCTTCCTCCTCTTTCGCTTACACTGTTTGAGCTCAGGGTACCAGCACCGCTTTGAGAGCATCCCGCTGCGCCATTGCCGCCAATGCTTCATTGGCCTGTTCCAGCGAAAATCGGTGTGTTATCATCCGGGCGAACAACTCCGGGCGCTCCAGCACCAGCTTCATTGCCTGCCAGGTATGACGCGTCCCTGACACCCAAACCCCCTGGATCTTGAGATTTTTACTGACCACCTCCTGAAAAAAATCGATCTGACAATTGCCTGGCGGCTGGGAAAATCCGATGGATACATAAGCGCCGCCTGATCGGACCAGTTTTATTCCCTCATGGACGGCCGATGGGTCGCCGACTGCTTCGACGGCAAAGTCCACGCCCCGGCCCCGGGTTTTGTCCATGATTGCCTGTTTGCGATCTTCCAGACTCAGTTCGCGCCGGTTCAGCGTCAGTGTCGCGCCAAAATCGCGGCAGGTCTGCAGCCTGTTTTCCGAACCGCCGATGACGATGATCTCCTGCGCACCGAGCTTTTTGGCAAAAGCGACGGCATAGACGCCGAGCGGTCCTGGTCCCTGAATCAGCACGGTATCGCCAAATTCCGGCCGATGCAGATCAAACGCATGCGCCACCGTCGCGCCGGAGCAGGACGCCGAAACCAAAATCGCCGGGTCCACTGCGGCAGTTACTTTGAAAATATCGGTATCGGCTGTCAGCAGCATTTCCTGTGAATAACAGCCGTTCACATACGGCGCGACCTTACTGGAGCGATTGATCCCGTATACCTTGCGGTTTTTGCATAGCGCCGGTTCATTGAGGACCGCACAATGAAAACAACGATGACAGCTGACGCCCCGATTCCAGAGGATCAGGTCGCCACTTTTCAGCGGCTCGCCCTCCACCGTCAGTTTTTCGCCCTTGACCTCCAGGACGCGACCAACGCCTTCATGCCCCAGAATGATCGGCAGCGGTGTCCGCGGATCTTCGCCGCGCAGCATGTGCACATCCGAACCGCAAACGCCTGCCGCTTCCAGTCGGATCAGCACTTCCCCGTCCTGCAGCATCGGGATTTCGAATTCCCGCATCATCAGGGGCTGATTAAAGGCTTCCAATACCATGGCCCTTGTCTTCAACTCACATCATCTCCCTAAAACATTCTCGGCGGGTCGGATCGATTCCACCGGCTCTTTGCCTTCGCGCCCCTGGCGATAAATCGGCGCATAGGTCTGCGAATCGCGGATAACACAGCCTGACCTGCCGCCGTCGCGCATGATCGTCGTACACTTGCTGCAAGCCAGACAAACTTTGCCTGGTTCCAGTTTTCCACTACGGATCGCGTCGTTGGCGAAGTCGGGATAGGCAAAGGATTGACGGCCAAAGCCGGCCAACTGGAACCAACCCTGTTCAATACCGGCAGCAGCCACATTCACGCCCCACTGGCGCAACCAACTGAAGCCTGTTGCCATGACGGCGACCGACGGCGCTGCCGTTTGGATGGCCCGCGCTGCGCCGAGCAATGTGGCGACACCCTCCAGCGGGTGGAACGGCGGACAGTAGGTCCCAATATCATAGGGGCGGTTAATGTGCGGATTATAGTAGGGATTGCCGCAAGTCACGTTGATCAGCGCCACTCCGGCATCGCCCAACATGGCTGCCAACTCAGCCGGTTCATAGAAATTGGGTTGATGAAAATCGGTTTTGTCCACGCCCCAGCCATACGGATACGGCACCGAATCGTAGGCATTCATCCGCACGGCCAATATCAGCGAGTCGCCGAGCCGCTGGCGGATTTTCGTCACGATATTGCGCACAAACCGGGTCCTGTTTTCAAACGATCCGCCATAACGGCCCGGACGGTTGAACGCCGCCAACAGTTCTGCGCCGAGATAGCCATGACAGATTTTGATGTCTACGGCATCAAAGCCGATTTCGGCGGCCAGCACCGCCGCTTCGACATAGGCTTCTTCCAGCGCTTCGATCTCGTCGTCCGATATAATGCGCAGCTTTTCCTGCGGCAAAGTATCGAGCCAGGGATTGAAGTCGGCGATAATCGGCCGCGGTGTGCCATCCGGTTTGGCGTAACGGCCGGAATGCGTCAGTTGCAGCACGGTAAACGGGCGATATGGCTGTTGTTTTGCATCGCGGGCCGCTGCCAGCGTCCGCTGCAACAGTGCGGAAAAAGCCGCTGCATTCTGCCGGTTAAGCCAGAGTTGACGAGGATTTGCCCGGCCTTCGGCTACCACCGCTGTCGCTTCAAACCAAAGGATACCGGTGCCGCCCTGGGCAAAGCGCAGATACCGCCGCTCAGTCAATTCACCCGGTTTGCCATCCAGTTCGCCGTCGCAGCCTTCCATCGGCAGCGTCGCCAGCCGGTTCACAATTTGATGTCGGCCAAGCGTCAAAGTATTTTTCAACGGGTCAATCTGATCAGCAAACGGAATTTCCACCCCGCATCGCCGAATGTCATCCCGCAAGCTCTGCGAATCTGCGTAATTAAACTTGGCATGTCCGTGCATTTTGTCGCCTCCCCTGTCATCTCACCGATTTGCGAATCACCAGTTCCGCCGGCAATACGTCGATCTTCGCTCTTGTATTTGCGGGACGCCCCTTTTCGATCAAGTGAATCAAGCGCTGGCAGGCGCGGACCCCCATCTCGTAAAACGGCTGGGCCACTGTCGTAAGCGGCGGGTCTGTCATCGATGAAAAGTCCAGATTATCAAACCCCATCACCGAAATATCACCCGGCACCTGCAACCCCGCATCATGGATCGCGCGGATCACGCCCATCGCCTTGGGATCGCTGGTCGCCAATACTCCATCCGGCTGGCAACCATGTTGCAGCAAGTCCTTCATCACCAGATAGCCGTCTTCCCAGCCGCTGGCGCCATGGATCACCATCCGTTCGGGTTCGGCCACTCCGGCCTCTTTTAACGCCCGCAGATATCCGTTGTAGCGATCTTTATAGAGCGGCAGGTCCAGCCCGCCATTGATCAGGGCGATTGTCTTCACCCCGCGCGACAGCATATAACGAGTGGCCTGGTAGGCGCCATCCTCGTTATGCAGAACCACGGTGTCGACAGTTTTACCCAGTTGACGAATCAAAAAAACCACCGGCACTCCCTCGCCCGGCAAATCCAACAAATATTCATGACCAGGCCTGGCTGTGGAAAAAATAAAGCCATCAATCAATCGCCGACGCAGGTTATCGATATACAGGCGTTCTTTATCCGCATCCTCATCGGTATTGCACAAAACCACCGTATAGCCATGCTTGCCGGCAGTATCTTCAATCCCGCGGATCGCCGCCGGGAAAACCAGATTGCGGATATTGGGGATCACCAGGCCAATCGTGTGCAGGCGTCCGCCTTTCAAACCCTGGGCGCAGGCGTTCGGCTGATAATTTAATTTTTCCACTGCCGCCAAAACGCGAGATTTCGTAATATCACTGACCGGAATATTTCCCGTTAGTACCCGTGACACCGTGCTGGCCGAAACTCCAGCCGCCGCAGCCACTTCCTTGATATTGACCAAGTAAAATCCTCCCGCCTGCAATCGTTTCTGCAATCGTTTGCAGAAATAATAATTCGACAATTCAAATACTATTCCTGCTGGAAAAATAAAAAAAATCGCCAAACTGGCGACTTTTTTTACTAGACCTTATTTCAGTTGTTTTTCTTTACTCAACAAATCATCTCTGAGCTGTTTCGCCTCAGTAAAATAATTATGCAAACCCGGACGGTCACCGGATCGGATCATTTTGGCCACGTTAGCCAGCAAATCGGCTGCCGCGTCCAATTCGGCGGCGATATTTTCGCCGTTCGTCATGCAGATGTCCGACCACATGTCGGCGTCCGAGGAAGCGATCCGGGTCGTATCGCGAAAGCCGCCGCCAATGAAGCGGGCCGTTTGCACCGGATCATTCTGTTTGCGCAGCAGCTGTACCAACCCGGCGGCAACCACATGCGGTACATGGCTGATCACCGCAGTAATCTGGTCATGTGCTTTTTCGTCCAGTTCCGCCGTCTTGGCGCCGGTCAGCGAAACCAACTGCCGCAGCCGGATCAGCAGCTCGGATGGCGTATCGGCAAACGGCGTGAACAGAAACCATTTGTCCTGAAACAGATCGGCCTGGGCTGCCTCCATCCCGCTGCGTTCGCGCCCCGCCATCGGATGGCCGCCGATGTAGTGGATGTCTGGCGGCAGCAGTCGGCTGATTTTCTGCATAAACCAGCCCTTGGTGCTGCCCACATCGGTCAGCACCGCGCCCGGTTTCATCGATGGCAGAACCGCTTCCGCCATCGATAGCATCTGCAGAACCGGCGTGCAGATAAAGACAAAATCTGCATCGCGCACCGCTTGCTGCGGCGTCTCCGCCATAGCGTCGACCGCGCCCATACGTAGCGCCAGTTCACCAGTCGCTACTCGCCGGGCATAGCCGGTTACTTCCACATTATTCGTTTTGGACTGGCGAAACGCCAGCCCCAGCGACCCGCCGATCAAACCGAGCCCGAGAATTGCCACCCGTATGCGGCTCATTTTTGATTGCGCCCCATCACTTTGGCGATCCCGTCAACCTCTGTCATCAAAAGCGAGAAATTCTCCGGTGTCAGCGATTGCATGCCGTCTGACATCGCTTCATCCGGTTTCGGATGCACTTCAATCATCAGTCCATCGGCTCCGGCAGCCACAGCAGCCCGGGCCATCGGTCGGACCAGTTTCCAGTGGCCGGTGCCGTGGCTGGGGTCGACGATGATCGGCAAATGGCAGGCATTTTTCAGCACGGCCACTGCGCTCAGATCCAGCGTATTGCGGGTCGCCGTCTCGAAAGTCCGAATTCCTCGTTCACACAGCATCACCTTGTAATTCCCCTCATTCATCACATACTCCGCCGCATTCAGCCACTCTTCGATGGTAGCGGCAATACCGCGCTTTAGCAGCACCGGTTTGCCAGCCCGACCCACGGTTTTCAGCAATTGGAAATTTTGCATATTGCGGGCGCCGATCTGCAGCACATCGGCATATTCGGCGACCACCGCCACCGACTGGGGATCGACCACTTCGGTCACGATCTTCAGGCCGGTCACTTCGCGCGCCTCAGCCAAAAATTTCAGTCCCTGCTCCTCCAGACCTTGGAACGAGTAGGGCGAGGTGCGGGGTTTGTACGCACCGCCGCGCAAGAAAGTAGCGCCGGCTTTTTTCACGATGGCGGCCGATTCCAGCAACTGCTCGCGGCTTTCCACCGCGCAGGGTCCGGCCATCACGACCAGTTTGTCGCCGCCGATCTGCACTCCGTCAACGTCGATCACCGAGTTTTCCGGTTTGAACTGGCGGCTGGCCAGCTTGTAGCCCGACGTGATCGCCACGACTTTTTCCACGCCGGTCATTGCTTCGAGCGGCACATCCTGCAGCAGCTTCTTGTCGCCCACCACACCAATGATAGTGACAAACCTGCCTTCCGATAGATGGACCTTTAGCCCCCGCTCGGTTACTTTTCGTACTACCCGATCGATATCCGCCGGGGCCGCTCCTGCTGTCATTACAATAATCATGGTGTCATTTCCCCTTCCATTCTACTTTACTACACTTGCCATTGAAATACTGAATTTGGCAAAAATGGATATAAAAAATCCCGCCCCTAAAATCAGGGACGGGATATTTATCACCGTGGTACCACCCTGCTTGCTATGCAAGCCGCTCTCTTCAGGTACAGGAAATCCGATACCCTAGCCTTTGATAACGGAGGCGTTCCGGCTCAGCCTACTCAACGAATTTTCGGCCTGCTGCTCCCAGGTGTATTTCGGCTGGTCCATTCACCGGGTCGCACCAACCCCCGGCTCTCTGAAGAACTTCTCCCGCGTACTTCTCCTGCTCATCGCATTTGGATGATTGAATTAATCGTAATTATAACTGATGGGGGAAACAGTTGTCAACGGGAAAAAGCAGGAGAAAACGCGCTTGAGAGTCATGCGGGGATTTGTTCTTGCACTTAAGTCAAGATGCAACTCGGTTCTCGTCTCGGTAGCCACTGCGGTCGAGGTAATTGGTGAAAGCAATCCTCAACCTTGCCAATCCATTTCGTCTAATAGTTGTTCTTCACGTCTGACACAGAAGGAACTTGAGTTTCATTAGTAATCCGTATCGACACGGAGTCCTCACTCTTCGCTTGTATCGCATTCAATTATTCAAATTGTTTAAGTGGTGCAATTTCTTCTGCCGATACATGATGGCATCTGCTTGATTCAGCAAACTGTCTGCATCGATGCTAGTTCCCGCGCCGACAAAAACTACTCCCGCGCTAAGCCCTAACCGATACGGTTTCGCCAACGACACCGTCAGTGCAGCCAAATCCTGCTCAATCTGTCCCAAAACACTCTCCGCCTGTTGTAATGAGTAGCCGGGAAATATCACCGCAAATTCATCGCCGCCCAATCGACCCACACTCTCCGCTTCGCCGACCGCCTGACTAATCTGCGAAGCAACCGACCGGATATACCAATCCCCTTCCTGATGCCCATACTTATCGTTAACCACCTTCAAACCATCCAAATCCAGAAACGCCAGTGACAATTCCAAACTGCCAGCCTGAACCTGTTCCAACATCAGTCCCAGTTTCTCCAAAAACGCACGTCGATTCATGATGCCGGTCATACTGTCCGTCGCCGCCAAACGGCTCGATTGCAGAACATGTTGCTGCAATTGTTGTTTTTCGGTAAGATCCCGCATTACAACCACTGCGCCATTATTTTCACTGCTTCCATCTGTTAAGCAGCTTCTGCTAACGCTAATGTGTCTGGACCCGTTGCGGACAGGATAATCCAATTCAACACCAATATGGCTGATTCCCGTTTTTAGTGTATCAATCAGCATGCTATGAAATTCAGTTTCCTTGGAAATAAAAATTTCGCTGTAGAACCGGCCGATCACTTCTTCCGCGTCATATCCGGTGATCGTTTGCGCAGCTTGATTGATCATCACAATGCGGCCTGCTCTATCCACGGTGATAATTCCGTCTGCAATACTAAACAGAATATTTTCGTTCAGCAAACAAGCATCTTGAATCGCCCTGGACATCCGATTGATTGCTGTAGCAATTTCGCCCATCTCACCAGTCATCACCGGCAGCGACTTCGTCCCATCCGCCCTCATCTCTTCCAATCCGCGCTTGATTGTATCCACATCGCTGACAAAACGATTAGTCAGAGTCACCATCAAGCCCAAACAGACCAGCAAGCCCAACCCGCCTAATAGATAAATCTGGCGATTCATGCTCGCCATTTGACTGCGAATGTCATCGGTCAATTCATTGGCCCAGATATAGCCTTCCACTTTGCCGGCCCGTGTTATTGGCATCATTGCATTCATGATATTGCCCCTAACCAACGAACCAAATTCCACACGCGGTTTTCCCTCTAACATCACAATGCGCCCTGGGTGGTCCTGCCGAATGCGTACCCCGACAGTGCCCGCATAATCCTGACTCGGCCCATAGGTAATGATCGCATCCAATTCACGACTATAATAGCCCACGCCCAAACCGGGCAGCGCCACAGCCACTGCATCGGTGTATGAAGCGAGAGCCTGATTGAGCAGTTGCAATTGTCTGTCACGGGAAGCGGCTTGCCCATTTTGCGCCTGCAAAATAGCCTGATAACCGCCCAGTCCCAAATGTGCATCAAGCAAACGAGCCGCAAAGAAAAGTTTTGCCTGCTTTTCCGCGATCAGGGCTTCTTCCGCTCTTGTTTTTACTTCGTACCCAGCCAGAAGAATCGGCGCTGTCACGATCAGCAACGTCAGTATCAGCATTTGGTAGCGCAAACTTTTCGGCAGCCAGATTTTCATGCCAGCCCTCCTTCGCAAGGATTCACACAAAAGATTAATTAGCATAGTTGTTCGCTGTACTTACCGCGAATTCCTTCGCACGAAAGGATATTCTCCCCCGTGGACCGAATGTATAGCCATGAGCATTTGGAATAACCGTGCCGCCCGCTGATCAATACGCACACCACAGGCTCAGGTTATCCGGATGGGTCGAAAAATAAAAGGGAAAGCAACAATTTCTATTTGACTAGCGAAATTTATTGGAGGTTTGGATCAAGATGAATGAATTGAAGCAAATGGCCAGTCGGCAAGACCCCGACGAACTGTACGTATTGTGGACAACCGCTGATCGGGAAGTCGCTCTCAAAATGGTATTTATGTATACAAAAAATTCAAAACTTAAAGGTTGGTGGAATGAAGTCTATCTGATCGTTTGGGGCCCTTCCGCCAAGCTATTGTCGGAAGACCTGGCTTTGCATGACCAGATCGTCCAAATGAAACATGTTGGAGTAAATCTATTAGCCTGCAAAGCCTGTGCAGATTCTTATGGAGTAACGCCAGCGCTGGAAAATCTAGGTGTTGAAGTTAAATTTATGGGACAGCCGCTGACCGATCTGCTTAAGGCTGGCAAAACGCTCATCACTTTTTAACCTTTTCATTAAAAAAAGGCACGCTATATCGCGTGTCTTTTTTTAATGAAAAGGTTCCGTACTATTCACATATTTAATATTTACTCACAAAAATATAGTTGATCATTCAACCATATTTTTTGTATAATTAAAATAGTTGAAAACGCAACTAAGAGAGGAACGCACATGAGCAATCTCGATAGTGAAATCTTAAGGGATATCGGCGCCGTGGCGCGATCTGTTCAGACGATCAGCGATATTCACTTTCGCCGGCTAAACCTGCAGAAAGGGCAATTCATATTCTTGACTCGCATCTGCGAACATCCGGGGATTAATCTAATCGAGCTTTCTCTTCTGCTTCGCGTT
>JBGSKE010000554.1:0-7291 GCA_041741355.1 Negativicutes bacterium
GCATCAATTTCATGCCTATCGCCTTGATCCTCAGCCAGCAATTTATAAGCGATCCAAATCAGCAAAACCCCGCCAGCCAGCAATAAACCAGGGATCTGCAGCAAATAGACTACACCGGAAGTGGCCAAAATGCGAACAAAAATGGCGCCGCCCATACCGAGAAAAATCGCCCGACGCCTGTGTTCAAGCGGAACATTCCGCGCCGCCATCCCGATCACGATGGCGTTATCACCTGCCAACACCAAGTCGATCATCACCACTGCAAATAAGCCCCAGAGAAAGTCGCCCGAAAATAGAAACATGTCAAATTACCCCTTTCTTCATCGCACAAAAAAGACCTCGTTCCTTTACGGAACAAGGTCTGGCCTGCAACAATACGCTGCCAGCAGAACCGGGGTCTCCCCGTATTGACGACTCTGCTGTCCGGCTACTCCCCCTGTCAAGGGAAAAACTGATTTAGTTACGGATTTGATTATAGTTGAAATAGAGAGGGGTGTCAATCTTGCGCAATCAGCTCCGCGTGCTGCGCCGCCAGCAAAGACTCCCATAGAATACGAGTGGCCGGCATTTCGGCGCCTTCGCTTAACAAGGCGTAAAAATCCCGTTTAATTTGCATCTCAGCCACAGGGACCTGAATCAGACTACCCTCGGCCAGCTCTTTCATCACTGCCTGACGGGAAACAAAACCGATTCCAGCGCCAACCTGTACGGCGGCTTTCAGCGCCTCATTGCCACTGACCTGTAATATAATATTGCATTCAGCCAGCGATATTCCCCGTTGGTCAAACGCCTGACGCACCGCCGACATGGAAGCGGAACTCTCATGCCGGACAATCAGGGGAAAGCGGCGAAAATCCTCCGGCGCCCAAGGGATTGAGGATATTTCTAATTGCTTGGAAGCCACCGGAATAATTTCATCCGTCCACAACTTATGGGCTGATGTGATTCCCTGGGGCAGAAAACCAATCACGCAAATCGGCAACTTTCCGTCTTGCCACATTTTATAGATCGACTGGCTGTCCGCCGAAACCAGATTGATCGCAACTCCTGGATGTTCCCGCAAAAAACGGGCCAATAGCGGCGGCAATATATACTCGCCGGGAATAGTGCCTGCGCCAATGGTTACTTGCCCCGAAACCCCCTGACACAAGTCACGGATTTTCCGCTCCGTCCGTTCCAACAACTCCTGTACATTGCGGGTATTCTCATACAAGGTGCGCCCATAAACAGTCAGCTCTGCCCCGCGGCGGGTCCGCACAAACAACGGGCAGCCAAACTTACGCTCCATGCTGTCAATATGAAAGGAAACCGTCGGTTGCGTCAGCGACAGTTTTTTTGCTGCCGCCGAAAAGCTATGTTCCTCAGCCACCGCAATAAAGACAGCCAGTGCCTGCAAGTTAGTCATGACACACCTCCTACATGTTTAATTTTCGCTATCGGCAGCTTTTTTCCTTTGCACAACAAGATATTGCATGATAGAATTTAACTATTGTAAAGATAGATGTAATCTATTTAATTTTTATTTTGAGGAGTGGGTTATGTTGTCGACTGTTTGGATCATTGCCGCGGGACTAGCGTTTGGCTTGGGCGCCGTCTTGTTGGTGCAGGCCGGAAATCCCGGCAATTACGGTTTTTGCGCCGCCTGTCACTTGCGCGATATCGCCGGTGCGCTGGGAATCCATAAAGTGCCAGTCCTGCAGTATGCAAGACCGGAAATTATGGGCTGGGTTATCGGCGCATTTGTGCTCTCCAAAACAACGGGGGAATTTCGTCCGCGCGGCGGTTCTGCGCCGTTGATCCGTTTTATGCTGGGAGCGCTGATGATGCTTGGCGCGCTGGTTTTCCTGGGTTGTCCGCTACGCGCTTTATTGCGGCTTGCTGGCGGAGACTTAAACGGAATTACGGCAATGGCCGGTTTCCTGGCCGGCATTGGAACCGGCATAGTATTCTTGCGTAACGGCTTTAGCCTGGGTCGGGCCCGAACCATCTCCGGTCCAGTCGCCTTCACCGGGTACCTGTCGGTCGTTTTCGCGGTTGTCCTCGCTGCTGCAGTGGCTGCCGGCGCCAGTTTCCTCTATTTTTCCACCAAAGGTCCTGGCTCGCAGCATGCACCAATCCTGATCAGTCTGATCGCTGGCCTGATTACCGGCGCGCTCGCGATGAAAACACGCATGTGTCTGAGCGGCGGTTTCCGAGATTTCTTCCTGGTAAAAGACACTTCGTTACTGAAAATCTACGGTCTAATTTTCCTTAGCGCCGCAGCAGCAAACCTGTTCTTCGGCACGTTCAAACTTGGCTTCACCGGCCAGCCGCTGGCCCATACAATGCATTTATGGAACTTCCTCGGCCTTTATTTGGTCGGCGTCAGTGCAACCTTGCTCGGCGGCTGCCCGTTGCGGCAGCTGATCATGGCTGCGGACGGCAACACCGATGCGGCAATTTGCGTACTTGGCATGTTGGCCGGAGCTGGAGTCGCCCATACGCTGAATATGGCAGCCAGCGGCGCCGGAGTTCCGCTCAACGGCCAACTCGCTGTCGGGGTTGGCATTGTCATTACTTTTGCCGTCGGTTGGTTGTTCCGCGAAAAGGTGCTGGTCGAGGCGACCGCTTAGGCGCTACTGCATCGCCGGCAAAAGAATTTGCGATTTAGGAAGGAGAATGAACGAATGGAAAAGAAGATAGATTTACGAGGTTATAGTTGTCCAATTCCCCTGCTGCGGACTCGCGACGCACTGGCTAGCTGTGACGAGCTGACGGTAATTATTGATGAACCGGCGGCCCGGGAAAACATTCTCAAATATGCAGCTTCGCAGCGCTATAAAGCGGATTGCAGCGACGGCAAAGACGAATGGACGCTTCACATTGTGAAATAGCCTGGCAAACTTACAGAAAAGGACGATCGGCCTTTGCTTGAAACAATTCGCATTATCACGTTTCCTTCGGTATGGCACGCCTTTCGGGCGGAAAAGTTATTGAAGTCCGCCGGCATCGCCTGCATGATGATTCCGGTACCGCGCGAGCTAAGCAGTTCCTGTCAGGGGCTGGCGGCGAAAGTCGAACTGACCGCGCTGGAACAAGCTTTGGCTTTGCTTGACGAACAAAAAGTTCAAATGGAAAAGCGCGGCGTAGCCGTCAGCAAACTCTAGCATCCCTGCAATTTACAAGTTCATACTGTAAAACATAAGCTACGACTGCCAGCCCAAACGGGTCGACGGTCGTAGCTTTTTGCTTTTTTAATCGTGCGCCGGTTCAGGGCAACAGCTCGGGTGCTGTGAACAGGGGGGTCGAAAGATATCGTTCACCGGTATCCGGCAGGATTACCACGATGAGCTTGCCTTTGTTTTCTGGCCGCCTGGCTACTTGTGTTGCAGCCCACACAGCAGCGCCGCAGGAAATCCCGATCAACAACCCTTCGGTTCTGGCCAGTTCGCGACCGGTTGCCATGGCATCATCATTTTCCACGGTAATGATTTCATCAATAATTGTGCGGTTCAGCACATCCGGCACAAACCCGGCGCCAATTCCTTGAATTTTGTGCGGACCGGGCTGCCCGCCCGACAGTACCGGCGAATCAGCAGGTTCCACGGCAATAATCTGCACGGCCGGGTTACGTGATTTCAGCACTTCGCCGACGCCAGTAATGGTTCCCCCCGTCCCCACCCCGGCAACAAATATATCAACTTTGCCGCCAGTGTCCCGCCAGATCTCTTCGGCTGTGGTTTTGCGATGAATTTCCGGATTGGCCAGGTTTTTAAACTGCTGGGGCAAAAACGAGTTCGGGTTGTCCTGCGCCAGCTCCTCTGCTTTGCTGATTGCGCCTTTCATTCCTTCGGCGCCAGGTGTCAGTACCAGCTCAGCCCCCAGCGCCTTCAAAAGGCTGCGCCGTTCTACGCTCATTGTTTCCGGCATGGTCAAAATCAGCTTATAGCCTCGGGAAGCCGCAACAAAAGCAAGTCCTATGCCGGTATTGCCACTGGTCGGCTCGATGATCACAGTGTCTTGTTTGATTTTCCCAGCCGCTTCGCCAGCTTCAATCATCGCAAAAGCAATCCGGTCTTTTACGCTGCCGAGCGGGTTAAAATACTCCAGTTTGCCAATAATCGGAGCAGGCAGGCCAGCTTCCTTGCTATATCTGTTGAGTGCCAATAGCGGCGTGTTGCCGATCAAGTCAGTAAGTTTCTGTGCGATCTTGCCCATGTTTTCCGCCTCCCTGATTAGCGCGACAGCGCTTTACAATTCCGATTATAATGCTCGGAATTAATCATTGTCAATAGCAACATCAGTTGAAACTTTTTAATCAGGCAGTTCAATCGCGACTAACCCCTCTTCTCTTGTTCCGTCAACAGCTGATTCAAACTGCCGGTTTGATAACCGGCAAGGTCAACGGTAACAAACACGAACCCCAACTCACGCAGTTGGCGGACGATTGCAGCTGCATTCTCTGGAATTGCCAGTCGGGCAATTGCGTCAGCCGCCACCTCGATTCGCGCCAGATTACCATGATGACGGACCCGCACCTGCCCTTGGCAATATTGTTTTATCACCAGCTCCGCCAACTCAATCTGTTTCAGTTTCTCAGCCGTAATCGGCTGACCATAGGCTACGCGTGACGAAAGACAAGCCGCGCTGGGTTTGTTCCAAGTCGGCAGCCCCCACTGCTGAGAAACTTCCCGGATTTCCGCCTTGGTTAGGCCTACTTCCAGCAAGGGGCTTCTCACTTTTTCCAGTTCGTTTACCGCCCGCATCCCTGGGCGATAATCGCCAACATCGTCAGCATTCGATCCGTCCAGAATCCAGCGAAAACCGCGCGCTGCCGCCCACATGGCCAAAGCCTCAAACCGGCCTTTTTTGCAGTAATAGCAGCGCTGCGCATCGTTGCGGACAAACTCAGCCAATTCCAGCTCATTTTGCTGTACGAACTCGTGCTTAATCCCAATGATTCGCGCAATTTCCGCCGCTTCTTTCCGTTCACCCGCCGACAAAGTTTCCGAATCGCAGGTAACCGCTACCGCCTGCACTCCCAGTTCTCGCTGCGCCGCTGACGCCAGGAAAGTACTGTCGACGCCGCCGGAAAAACCCACGGCGACGCTGCCCAGTTCCCGCAATAGCAGCTGCAAATTTTCCAGTTTTAATCGTAACGTATCCATAGCGCTCCTCCCGCCAAAAAATGAATAGCCATGACAACACACCCTGGCTTCATCCAGGGATATGACTGTCATAGCCACATCGTAAGGCAACCGTAATCATCACTCAAGCAACTCGCACCGTCTTCGGACGATAGGCCAAAAACTTCAGTTCTGGGCCAGATTGGGGCAGCCGGCTCAGTCCGTGCTTCGCCAACCTATTGCAAAAATTCAGTTCTCGTAGATCTGGGTCGGCGCACTGGACCAAAGTTGCTCCAGGTTATAAAACTGACGTTCCTCATTGACAAAGATATGCGCGACAAAATATCCATAATCAAGCAAAACCCAGCGACCTTCGCGATACCCTTCCTTGTGCAGGAAGTGCAACCCCGCCTCATCCATTTTTTCTTCAATCGAATCTGCAATCGCCTGAACTTGCGTCGATGAAGTCCCGCTGGCAATCAGGAAGTAGTCCGTTACCGGCAACACCTTCTGCATATCCATTACCAGGATGTTTTGCGCCTTTTTGTCTCTCACTGCAGCAACAGCGACTTCAACGAATTCTTGTGACGTTTTCTCCACTTCGGTCATCCTCTGCCTCCTCACCATCTAATATTGCATCTGTACCCATTATATCTTGTTTTGTCTGTCTGCGTCAGTATCCGGCTACTTTTTTTCCGCCGGGTCATAATTGGCCCGCGGCGGAGCAATAAACAGACGCTCCACCACTTTGGCGGTTTCCACACGGTCCGGCGCCCAATAACTTACGCCGCCGATATTGGCAAAATTCCCCGGAATCATATCCGATTGAATCCGGTTGCCCTTAAGTGAGGGGATCGCCACAAATACCTCTTTAAACGTCCACAACGTCAGGTTGGTCTGCACGCTCTGCCGAACAATCGCCACAATTTGCGGAATCCGGATCAGGTTGCCGGGACGAATTGCTTGCGTCGCCAACGCCTTGAGAAATTTTTGTTGACGGGCAACCCGACCAATATCGCCCATTTCATCGTGGCGAAAACGAACATATTGTCCAGCCTGCTGTCCATTCAAATGCTGAAAACCTTTTTTTAAGTCAATTTTGAGATTCGCATACGGGTCTTCATAACGCATGTCCGCTTCAACGTACAGATCGACGCCGCCCAGGGCGTCAACAATGCGAATGAACCCTTGCCACTCCGCCACCACATAATAGTGCACAGGCACTTTCAAAAACTCCTGGATTGTGGCGCTGGTCAACTCAACTCCGCCATAGGCGAACGAGTGGCCAAATTTATCAGCCGAACTATGACCAGGGATCGCTACCCGGGTATCGCGGGGAATCGATAACAAACTGACAGCGCCGGAACTTTTATGCACCCCCATCAGCAACATGGAATCAGATCGATGCGGGCTGGTTTTGGGATTGTCAACATCTCCATCATCGACGCCGATCAATAGGATGTTGATGCGGTTGCCTGCCGCTCCCGCCCCCCACAGGCTGCCGTACACTGCCAGGTTCCTGCCCAAAAATGCAGCGCCGGCTAGCGAAGCGCTGACAAAAACAATCAGAAACAGCGCCAACCAAAATCGTGACTTCGGGGTTGGTTGGACCTGATTCAACGCCGTCCGGTTTTGGTTTTGCTCATTTCCCATGCCGACTCGCCTTCAATTCCATCAGCAAAGAATTTCTGCCTTCCACCGTGTGGGGATGCACCAAGCCGCCATTAGCCACAATGAATAGCAGGCTGTGTTCATAGGCTGACAAAACCGCAGCATCCAGATCAGCCATCGCCAGGTCCCTGATTTTGCGAACTCCGATAAAATTGCGTCCCGGTTCGATGCAATCCGACAGATAGATGATTTTGTCCAGCAATGTCATCTGGGTTGCGCCGGTGGTATGGCGACGAATCGCCTGCAAAATTTGCGGGTCAGCAACGCCAAAGCGTCGCTCGGCAATGATGGCGCCAAGCGGTGCATGGATCAGCGCCGGTTGAAGCAGTTCAAGCTGGCTGGGAATCATGCCATACCGCTTCGCGGTTTTCAACAGTTCTTCGCCTTTGAGGCTACGGGCGCAGTCATGCAGTATTCCGGCAAGTCGTGATTTTTCAATATCAGCGTGCCAGCGCTCAGCCAAACGAACAGCGGTCTGACTGACGTCGCGGCAATGACGGAACCGGGCCGGACGC
>JBGSKE010000555.1:0-6423 GCA_041741355.1 Negativicutes bacterium
AAGATTCAGACGTTCAGCGATACGCCGCTGCTGGAAAACATGCAAGTCTACTTTGCCAATACCTATGAACCGACCGGCCCGTTCGGCGCCAAAGGGATCGGCGAAGCCGCGCTAAATTCAGTGGCCTCGGCCTATGCCAACGCGGTCCACAATGCCATCGGCAAGCGGTTCTGTCAACTGCCGATCACGCCGGAAAAAATCCTGGAAGCCTTAGAAGGAGGCGACACAAATGAAGACTGACAGCAAAATCCTCGCAGCGGACTTTGAATACCTGCACTGTAAGACGCAGGTGGAAGCGCTGGACTATTTGGCAGAGCATGGCGGCAGCGCAAAAATATTGGCCGGCGGCACCGATTTGCTGGTCAAAATGAAGACCGGGGCGTTGCAATGCGATCGGCTCATTTCCATCCAACAGATCGCGTCGCTCAACTATCTGCGGGATAGCGTCACTTCGTTAAAAATAGGCGCAGTAACCACGCTGCGGGAAGTGGAAACCAATCCGCAGGTAAAGCTGCATTACAGCGCTTTGTTCGAAGCGCTGCGCTCGATGGCGGCGACTTCGGTGCGCAACATGGGCACGATCGGCGGCAATCTCTGCAATGGTTCGCCGGCTGCCGATACAGCGCCGCCGCTACTGGTGTTCGATGCCGCGGTCACCCTGACCAGCAAACAATCGCAGCGGACGCTGCCGATTGCCGAGTTCTTTCTCGGGCCAGGCAAAACCGCACTCGCTGCCGGTGAACTAATGACCGAGATCGAACTGCCGATGCCGGCGACCTATAGTGGCAGCAGCTTTTTGAAATTGGGCCGGGTGGCGGCGGATATCGCCAAGATCAATGTCGCGGTGTATCTAGAGCGTGACGGGGCCATTTGCCGTGAATGCCGCATCGCTTTTGGCGCGGTGGCGCCGACGCCGCTGCGATTATTGGCGGCGGAAGCCATGCTGCGCGGCAAGCGGGTTACCGCTGAATTATTCAAGGAAGTTGGCCAGTCGGCTGCCGAACTGATCCAGCCGATTACCGACAAGCGCTCGAGCAGCAGTTATCGCACCCGAGTCAGTCCGATCCTGTTGGAAGAGGCCTTGATTGCAGCCTGGCGGCGGTCGGGAGGAGAGGTTTAAATGAAAAAGCAACAAATTACGCTGAAGGTTAACGGTAAAGATCGTGAATTGCTTGTCAAGTCCAATGACCTGCTGCTGAATGTTTTACGCGATACACTGGGGTTGATGGGGACCAAGTACGGCTGCGGCCTCGGCGAGTGCGGCGCCTGCACCGTACTGCTCAATGGCAAGTCGGTGCTATCCTGCCTGATTTTGGCTGTTTCAGTTGATGGTCAGGAAATCACCACAGTGGAAGGGCTGGGCAATTTCGCCAACCTAAATCCGTTGCAGAAATCGTTTATCGACCACGGCGCTGTCCAATGCGGATTTTGCACTTCCGGCATGCTGATGACCGGCGAGGCGCTGCTGCAAGAAAATCCCAATCCTTCCGAATCGGAAATCCGCGACTATCTGCGCGGCGTGCTGTGCCGCTGCACCGGTTATGCGGCGATTGTCAAAGCGATAAAAGCCGTGGGCGACAAAGAAAAGGCATAAAAACTGCTATCAAAAAGGGGTGAAGTTGTGTCGCTTGTAATGTCGCAAATTTTGAACGCCGTAATGCTGGGCTGTACCTATTCTCTGGTTGCCATCGGGTTTTCGCTGTTTTTTGGCGTTATGGACGTGGTCGTGTTTTGTGCCGGCGATGTCGCTATCTTTGGTGCTTTCAGCATACTGGCGATAGTGACGATGACTGTTTTGCAACCGGTGTTGGACACTTTTTTGCCCCAGTACGTGACGATCTTTCTGCTGGTTTCATTCAGCGCGGTTGCGACCGCAGCACTGATGCTGCTGATGTATAAGCTGGTCATTAAGCCGTTCGAGGGGAAAAGCGCCCTGATGCCGCTACTCAGCACCATTGCTGCAGGGATTGCCCTGAGCGAACTGATTGGTATTTTTTATCCGCAGGGGCGCAACCCGCAGGCTTTTCCCCAGCTGCTGTCCAGCGACGCCACGGTTCTCGGCGGAATGATGTCGGAGCGCAACGCGATTATCATCCTGGCTACGATCGTGCTGGTGACCCTGCTGTACTGGTTTGTGAACAAGACCAAGCTCGGTCTGGCGATCCAGGCTGTTTCGCAAAACAAGGAAGCCGCGATCATGATCGGCATAAACCGCCAACTGAGCATTACGGTCACTTTTCTGATCGGCGGCCTGATTTTGGGGATTGGCGGATTTTTGGTGGCGTCCTATTCCAACATTGTTCGCTTTGACATGGGCGCCATGTACGGACTGAAAGGGTTTAGCGCCGCCGTTGTCGGCGGGCTAGGCAGCATTTACGGCGCGATTGTTGGCGGAATGATCATTGCCTTTATCGAAGTTTTCGTCAGCGCGTTCATTCCCGGTGGAACGGCGTATGCCAGCGTAGCTGCGTTCCTGATGGTTGTGGTGTTCATTTTGTTTAAACCGGAAGGAATTATTGGCGAGAAGTCGGTGGAGAAGGTTTAAGGAGGAAGAACGTGGCTATGTTTTCGAAAAACAGCGTACTCGCCCTGCTGGTCAGCGTCGTTGGTTGTGCGCTGCTGTATATTGCCCTGGAAGGCTCGATTCTGGTCGCGTTGGCAGTGCTGGTTCTGGCGCTGGGCCTGATGGTGGTGGGCGAGCGCACCGGCAAGGTGGACCTGGTTTGCCGGTCGGTGTCCGATCACAAACGGATCAGTCTGGCGGTAGTGAGTGTGTTCATTTTGATTCTGCCGTTTATGATCAGCAATAATTATCTGCTGCATGTGGCGGTAATGGGCGGGATTTACAGTATCGTGACCCTGGGACTGAACTTTCAGATCGGCACCGGCATGGTTAACTTTGCGACTGCGGCGTTTTTTGGCACCGGCGCCTACACATCCGCTTTAATGGCGACCAAGTTTGGCCTGTCGCCCTGGTTGACGACCATCCTCGGCATGGTTTCCGCCGCCAGCCTGGGTATACTGTTTGGTTTTCCGGCGCTGAAAACCCGTGGCTATTATCTGTCCTTGATCACGATGTCGCTGCAGGTCATTTTTACCCTGATGATTATCAATACCAGCTGGCTGGGCGGGCCAAACGGCGTGCCGGGAGTGCCTGCCTACAGTATCGGCGACGTATCGCTGCGGATGCCGTTGGCAATTTTCGGTTTGGATTTGCCCTATCAGGCCAATTATCTCTATCTGGTGTTTATTTTGCTGGGGTTGACGGTTTTTGCCGCCCTCTGCCTGCACAACTCACGGACCGGCCTGGCCTGGAACTCGATCGAGCAGGATGAAATTGTCGCGATCACCCAGGGAATCAACCTGACCAAAATGAAACTGCTGGCTTTTGCGTTGGGAGCGGCGTTCGCCGGGCTGGCCGGCGGGTTGTACGGGCACTATACCAGCTTCATCGGCGTCGAAGACTTTACATTCAGCAAATCGCTCGTATTCATCTGTATGGTGCTGCTCGGCGGCATCGATAACCCGTTCGGAGTGGTGCTCGGCGCGCTGATGCTGACTATCGTCGATGAAAAGCTGCGCGACTTTGCCGACTACCGGATGCTGATGTACAGCCTGATCCTGATTGTTATTTTGTTGTTGCGGCCGCAGGGCTTGCTGCCGAAACGGATCAGGCAGTATCAGGCGGCGAATAAGATGCGCGAGGCGAAAGCCTGGTTTTCGCTGAAGGGGGAGAGAAGTTCGCCATGAATGTAATGTACACCGAGGCGCTGACAATTAATTTCGGCGGATTAAAAGCGGTCGATGCAGTCGATTTCAATATTAAGGACGAAGTGATCGGCCTACTGGGCCCGAATGGTTCAGGCAAAACGACGTTCCTGAATCTGGTGAGCGGCATTTATAAGCCGACCAGCGGCAGGATCATGTTTGAACAGTCCGATATCACCGGCGTCGGTCCCAATGTTGTTCGCAAAAAAGGCATCGCCCGAACCTTTCAGACCAACCGGCTGTGTCTGGATCTAAGTATCATAGACAATCTGCTGCTGGGGCTCTACAGTCAGCAGACAGCAACCTGGTGGCAGGCGATCTTCCAGCCGAAACGCTGTAGTCGCGAGCTGAGCCAGGGGATCGACAAATGCCTGGAGATTTTGCACCACTTCAATCCGGCGCTGGTGTCCCGCGCCTACGAACCAATCAATGCGATTCCGTTGATTGACCGGCGACGGATCGAGATCGCCCGTTCGATTGTCGGCAGTCCGCGGCTGTTGCTGCTCGATGAACCGACAGCCGGGCTAAATGCCGAAGAGACCAGCCAGATTATCAGCGATATCGGCAAAATCAGAAACGGCAACCAGAAAATCAGCATGATCATCATCGAGCACGACATGGTTGTAATTTCGAGCATTTGTCACCGGGTCGTCGTACTAAATGCCGGCAAAAAGATTGCCGATGACTGCTTCGATGAAGTCTGCAAGAACGAGCAAGTTTGCAAGGCGTATCTAGGAGGATGAATCATGCTGGAACTTAAAAATGTCAGCACGGTCTACGAACCAATTCCGATGCTGATGGATGTGAGCATAAGAGTAGGAAAAGGTGAAGCGGTTTGTTTGCTGGGGACCAATGGGGCCGGCAAAACGACGATGCTAAAAACGATCATCAGTATGGTCAAACCGGTGAGCGGCGAAGTGTATCTACATGGTCAGCGGCTGGACCTGTTGCCGTCGCACAAGGTTATCCAGACCGGCATTGCGATCGTTCCCGAGCGGGAAGGGCTGTTTCCCAAGATGACGGTGGAAACGAACCTACTGCTGGGCGCGTACTACGAAAAGGACAAGAAAAAAATTCAATCCCGTATGGAAGAAGTCCTCGTTATATTTCCCCGGCTCAAAGAGCGGTTTCATAACAAGGCGGGCACGTTAAGCGGCGGCGAACGAAAAATGCTCGGCATCGGGCGGGCGCTGCTGTCTGACCCGCAGGTACTGCTGATGGATGAACCATCGCTGGGCCTGGCGCCAGCCTTGGTGAACGAAGTCTATGCCGTGATTGAACGGATTAAACAACAAAAAAACATGGCGATCCTGCTGGTGGAGCAAAACGCCAAACTCGCTCTATCCGTGGTAGAACGCGGCTATATTTTGCAAAAGGGCGCGATCATTCTGCAAGGGTCTACCGCCGAACTGCAGGCAAGCAAAATTGTCCAGGAGTCCTACCTTTCCGCCTGCCACTAATACGGGCGGCGGCGGGACAGCGGAATATTGAGCAAGATGGGGGATGGGGATATTGCTAGACACAGTGATTAAATCGGACCGGATCTTCGTGGAAGACCATCTGGTCCGGGGATATATCGGCATTAAAGACGGAAAAATCGTTTGTCTGGGTACAGACAGTCCGGGCCCTGCAGGCAAAGAAGTCGATGCGACAAACCAACTGGTACTGCCGGGACTGATCGACGCGCACGTGCATTTGCGCGAGCCGGGCAACTCGCACCGGGAAACGTTCCTCACCGGTACGCTGGCTGCGGCCAATGGCGGAGCGACCACCATCATCGAGCACCCGCTGGCGTCGCCGCCGCCTTATAATCTGGAGATCCTGTTTAACCGGTTTGCTGCCGCCAAAGACGAAATTGTCGTCGACGTAGCGTTTATGGGCGCAGCCGGCGAATTGAACCTTGCAGAAATAGAAAAGTTTGGCAAGTCGGGATACATTGTGGGGTTCAAGACGTTTTTGCATGAAGCGCCTGCCGGGCGAGAATTCGAATTCAATGGCATAACCATGTGCAATGACGGCGTAGTGTTCGCCGGGATTCAGGAATTGGCGCAGTCAGGTCAGCCGTGGCTGGTTCATGCGGAAAACAACGATATCATCCAATACAATATCAAGAAATTTATCGAAAACAACGATTTCGCGCCGATAAACCATGCGAAGTCGCGACCGCCGATCACGGAGACGGAAACGGTAGCCAAGATTTTACTGCTGGCAGAAGAGACGGATTTGCCGGTGTATTTTTGCCATGTTTCCAACCCCGCCGCCGCTGAGTTAATTAAGCTGGCCAAACAAAAAGGCCGCCGGGTTTATATGGAGACCTGCCCGCACTATCTGTGCTTTACAGAAGAACTGTTGAATCAGCATGGCGCGTATGCCAAATGCAACCCGCCGCTGCGCACGGAAGCGGAGCGGCGGCAGTTATGGCAGTATGTCGAAGACGGCACAGTCGATGTGATCGGCAGCGACCATGCACCATACGCGGTGGAAGAAAAGGAAAAAGGCAATATTTTTACGGCCAGCGCCGGGTTTCCGGCGATTGAGTTTCGTTTTGCGCTGATGTTTACCAAGCTGCAGGAAGGAAAGCTGTCCTTGGTAAAATTGGTCGACTTGTTGGCGAAGAACCCAGCCCAAATTTTCGACCTATATCCGCAAAAAGGG
>JBGSKE010000556.1:0-6334 GCA_041741355.1 Negativicutes bacterium
GTGCTTCCCGCAGTGGAACGCACGCTGGAAAAACTCGACGCCGTCCAAGCGCTGCTCAACGCTACCCGTAAAGCCTATCACGAAGAACTGGCCGCTCGCCTGCTGGCGGAAGCCGGCAATACCAACGGACCGGCAACACGCCTCATCAGTCGTGTGTTCGCCAATTACGTAGCCGGCGACCTGCAGGACTTCGCCTCGCGAATCACGGCAGCCGGCGGCATCTGTCTGTTGGCCGCCACCGACAGTGAAACCGGACGGACCTCACTGCTGTTTGCGGCAGCCGCCAATCCGCCGCTACCGATGAACGAGCTACTGAAGCAAACGCTTGCGCCGTTTGGCGGCAAAGGCGGCGGCAATGCGTTGTCGGCGCAGGGCGGAGTGCAGGATGGCGACGCGGAGAGGATTCTGGCTGCGGCGCGGGAGTTGCTGAAAAGTGACTAATGGAGCACAATTAAAATGCTGAAGCATGCATCGTTTCGCAATTCAAGCTCACCCTTCATTATTTCAGCATTTTCCCTTTAATCACACACCACCATCAAATAAACAATGGCGTTAGAGAGCTTGCAAGCTTCCCTAACGCCATTGTTTATTTCCCGTGCTCAGGCCTCGCTCTTCACCAGGCGCGGCCCGATAAACGGCAACCGGGCCAGGTCACGCCGGGTCAGCCCGCCGCAGCACAGCATCGCCCCGACGTAAACAAGACCGCCGACGCCGGAAATCAGTCCCATGGCAAAAAATCGATTGCCAAGCAGTTCCTGCAGCGGCGAATATCCCAGGTATAAAATCGCCGCCAATAGCAGCGCCGCACCGCTATTTTTGAGCAAATCGGCGAAACAAAATACATAGCCGGTGTAACGGTAAATAAAAAACAGGTTCAGCACTGCCGCCAGCCCGATGTCGGCCAATGTTGCCAACGCGGCCCCCTGAATCCCCAACGCCGGGACCGCTGTCAGCACCCAGTTGAGAATCACCTTAAGCACGGCTGCCAACCCCATATTGACTACCGGAATGCTGGTACGGCCCAGGCCTTGCAACACGCCGGTCGACACCTGATGCAACCCGAGCAGGAAAATACTGCCGGCCATGACCCGCACCACCCCGGCGGCCCCCGGCGCATGATAGAGCACTTCAACCACCGGTTCGGCCAGCACCGCCAACATCACCGCCAGCGGAATCGTTGTCAGGCAGGCCAGTCGCATCGCTCCCGCCGTCCGATAAACTACCTCCTGCCGCTGCCCTAGCGACTGCGACTGAGAAATCGCCGGCACCAGGCTGACGGCCAGTGAGGCCGTCACAATCGTTGCCAGGTTAACCAGCGGCACCGCCATCCCCGTCAGATAGCCAAACCGTTCTGTCGCCTGACCTACGGAAAAACCGGCTGCTTCCAACCGTAGCGGTACGATGAACAGATCCAGATTCGCCACGACCGGCAGCATCAGGCTAGACAGGGCAACCGGCAAGGCCAACGCAGCAAGCCGTCGCAGTATTGAATTCCCGCTTTCCTGCACCGTTGTCGATAGCAAACCCGCCTCCTGCTGCAGCAAATTCCGCTTGACACAGGAATAATACCAGGCTAAAACCGCCAGGGCGCCCATGGCGCCGACAGCCGCGCCCAGACTGGCGCCGCCGGCGGCAAACTCCAGACCGCGTGGCAACAGATAGTAAGCCAACACCAGCATCGTGACAACCCGCAACAGCTGCTCAACAATCTGCGACACCGCAGTCGGCGTCATCATCTGCCAGCCCTGTAGATAGCCGCGAAAACTGGAAATCAACGAAACAAGAAAAATCGCCGGCGCCAGGGCGATGATCGAGTAGTAGGCGCGCGGATCACGAATCATCCGCAGTTCGATCAGCCAACCAGCGCCAAAATATAGCAACAGGCTAAAAATCAATCCTGTCGCCGCCAGCAGCAAAAATGAAAGACGAAATATCCGGGCAGCGCCGGAGTAATCTCTCAGGGCAACTTTCTCGGCGGTAAGAATCGACACCGCAACTGGAATTCCGGCGTCGGAAACGCTCAGTGCCAATAAGTAAAGCGGAAACGCGATCTGATAGATGCCGATTCCCTCGCCGCCCAAAACCCACGACAGCAGAATCCAGTTCACGCTGCCGATCAGCTTGACCACCACACCGGCGACGCTCAAAATCAAAGCGCCTTTGAAAAAATGACAGCGCGCCTCTTCGGTCCGGTTATTCATGTTCGTTTCGTCTGACATGCTTTACCCCTTTTTATTTGTCTTGACCGGATGAATGCTGGTAAACTCGCTGAGAAAATTGCGGGCCGCCGCCGTCAAAACACGACTTTTCAGCCAAATCACCGCCGCTGTCGTTTCCAGGCGCGGCGCCACAATCGTCAGAAACTCCAGATTGACGCTGGGAATCAGCCCGATAGCGGCCCGCGGCACGATCGCCACGCCAATGTCGGCATCCGCCCAGGCAAGAATCGACATCACATCATCGCTCATACAAACGATCTCCGGCGTAAAGCCGGCTTTCTCGCAGTGTTCCAGAATTGTCGCCTCATATTTGCGATGAATCATCAGCGGCTTCCCCGCCAACCCGCTCAGTTCGACCGCCTGCCGTCGACAGTTCCAAGTCTGTCGGCGGCTTCGATGCACAGCGACCACAAGCGGCTCGTTGGGTAGCTTGAGCGAGTCATACACCGCCAGATCAAACGGATAGCGGACCATGCCGATTTCCACCGAACCCTCGTTAATTAGTTCGATAATCCGTTTGGTTTCGCCTTCCCACAGCTGAAACACCACGCCGGGATAACGGGCGCGAAACTGTCTAACCACCTGCGGCAACAAAGTCGCGCCGGAAGATGTCACTGTGCCGATGCAGAGTTTCCCCTGCATTCCGGCATCCATTTCCCGCATCTCCTGCACCGTATTGGCGAGCAGACTCAGCAACTGGGTCGCCCGGTTCTGCAGCAAACTGCCAGCCTCGGTCAACGTGACTGTACGTTTTCCCCGTTCAAACAGCTTTACGCCCAGTCTGAGTTCCAGCTGTTTCATCTGGCGGCTGAGCGGCGGTTGGGCGATATGCAAACGTTGGGCGGCGGCATTAATACTGCCGGCCTCGATGACGGTCAAGAACCGTTTTATTGCGCCAAGCTCAATGTCTTCAACTTCCATGGTTCCCCCCTGCATCGCCTGCGGCAGTTTCAATTATACTCCCAAGGTATACCAAAGCGAATTAACAAGTATTATGAGTATTGTTTTTGACTTGCTATAATCGTAATAGATAGAAATACTGCCGTCAACATCAAGTTTATCGAACCTGGAGGCAAACTAAAAATGGAGCTGACCAGCGCGCACGTATTCAGCCTAACCATCACCCTGCTGCTCTTTGTCGCGCCGGGGCTTTATGCAGCCCGCCAAGTCCGCAGCGCCGACGACTTTAGTCTCGGCAACCGGTCCGCCGGTGTATCGGTCGTTGCCGGCGCAATTGTCGGCACAATCATCGGTGGCGCGGCAACGCTGGGAACCGCACAGCTGGCCTTTTGCATCGGCATGTCCGCTTGGTGGTTCACGCTTGGGTCAGGTATTGGCCTGTTGATTCTGGCTGTATTTTATGCCAAACCGCTGCGCCAGACCGGCTTATCGACGATTCCCCAGTTTTTGGTCACTCACTATGGTAAAGCCGCCGGGCCACTCACCAGCCTGGCCTCCTCGCTGGGAATATTTTTCAGCATTGTCGCCAGCATGCTGTCCGGGTTTGGCCTGATCACAGCGATTCTAGGCGTTGCCCCGACCACTGCCGCACTCATTACCGTCGCGTTGGTCTGCGCTTACGTTTTTCTCGGTGGAATCAAAGGAACCGGTTGGTCCGGCCTCTGCAAGACCGGCTTGCTCTACCTGACGCTGATGATCGCCGGGGTCGCCGCCTTTGCCAGTCTCGGCGGATTCGGCGGACTGCAGGCAACGTTCAACAGCGGTCCGTGGCTGAACTTGCTCGGCCGGGGCAGCGGACTCGAACTTAGCAACGCCGGTTCGCTGATTGTTGGCATCATTTCCACCCAGACCTACGCTCAGGCGATTTTCGCCGCCCGCGACCCGCGCACGGCGGTGATTGGTTCGCTGGTTGCGGCCGCACTAACGATCCCTGTCGGCCTGCCCTCGATAATGATCGGCCTGTTTATGCGGGCCAACCATCCGGACATCCTGCCGCTCAACGCACTACCCTTGTACCTGTTGACTTATCTGCCGGCCTGGCTCGGCGGCATTGCCCTGGCAACCCTGCTGCTTGCTTCGATCGGCTCGATCGCCGGATTGGCGCTAGGCATCGGCACAATGATTTCCGGCGACATCATCCGGGACCTGTTCGGCCTTAGCGATAGCAAAACCCTGTTGCGGGTCAATCGCGGCTGCGTGCTGCTGATTTCGGCCTGCGCCGCCTGTTTCGTGCTGCACAACCTGAACACGCTGGTGCTGGACTGGAACTTTCTGTCCATGGCGTTGCGTGGCGCCGGAGTTTTTGCGCCGCTGACGTTAGCTGTCCTCTGGCCGGGCAGGATCCGGCCTCACGCGGCCATCTGGTCGATGCTGGCCGGGATCGCCGCCTCGTTGGCGTGGTCCTTGCTGATTCCGGGCTACGGCAACCCGCTGCTGCCCGGGCTTGGCCTCAGCCTGGTCGTGATGCTGGCCGGACTGCTCTTGACACCTGCCGCGATAATTGATTAAATTAGAGCTACCAATTCAACCTGAAGGGGAGTAGCTGCCCGGGTTCGGTCAACATACTGGCAGAGATGCCTGGCCGCACCGTTGACATCCGTCAATCAGCGAGACCTTCGGCGTAACCGTAATGGTTGGGCCGAAGCGTCTCGTTTTTCATTTGTTCGCTTCCCCTGCCGAAAATCAAAGGAGGTACCCTTTTGATGACAGCTTTCCTAGCCTCTCTGGCCTTTGTCGTGTTAGCCGAAATGGGTGACAAAACGCAATTACTGGCGATGGCCTTCGCCTGCCGATTCCGGTGGCAAACCGTCATGTGGGGCGTGTTGGTCGCTACCATCCTCAACCACCTGTTCGCAGTGCTGGTGGGAAATTATCTCACCGCCTTGATTCCCCTATCCACAATCCAGATCGGCGCGGCGCTTTCCTTCATTTTGTTTGGCATCTGGACCATCCGAGGCGACGAACTAGGTGATGAAGCGAAGAAGGACAAGTTCAGCCCGTTCTGGACCGTCGCCATCGCTTTCTTTATCGCCGAGATGGGCGACAAAACTCAGTTGGCGACAATTGCCCTGGCAGCTAAATACCAAACCATACTTCCTGTTTGGCTGGGAACCACCGCCGGCATGATGATTGCCGACGGCATTGGCATCGTATTCGGCATCGTGCTGGGCCATAAAATTCCCGAACGGACCATGAAATGGTTTGCCGCCCTTTTGTTCATCGGCTTTGGCATTGCCGGGCTATATGAAAATGTTGCGGTCGAGTTCTGGAACTTGCCGATTGTCCTAGCCGGAGCTGCGGTGTTGCTAATCTGTATGTGGCTGGCTGCGCGCAATGCGACGCCGTCAGCTGCCGAACAGACCTGCCCCGTCGTGGAACCGGTCGCGCCGTCGAAAAAAACTGTGGATTAATGCGTAAGGAACCGCTGAAATAATGGAGATTGCCTTGGATTGAGGCCGTAGTATTCGCCGATGAAGGGACGCAGTTTTCTCTGGACAAATCAACATGGATGTTGATTTGAGGCCAGAAGCGACGGACGAAGCATTTCTGGCCGACCGGCGAAACCAGTCACAAATCGATGCGAATCAAGGCTGCAATCTTAAGCAATAGGAATTATTCAGCGGTTCCTTAACCAAGAGTTCCTGTTTTCGCTACTTTTTTCGGGGCCAATGATCGGTCAAAAACCGCGACGCTACGCCAATAATCGTTATCCACTGCCTGCCGCTGCCGTAGCAAAATATTTGTAATTCGCAGAAATTTTACAAGATATTGCGTTCAAAACTATTTACAAACACTATATATAGTGTTAACATTTAAAATACCACAATAGATTATCTATAAAGGAGTGTGACTAGGCTGAGTCTGGCAGCAGATGATAGCCGGCAATTATGATTTCTACCATCACCAAACGCGACGGACGTACCGTAACGTTCAACCTGGAGAAGATCGCCAATGCGATTGCCAAGGCCCTGCGGGTCACCGGAGAAGCCGACGAAAGCAAGGCACTGTCTCTAGCCATCCTGGTGGCGGAAAAAACCGAGCGCAATCTGGCGGTCGGCGGCAAAGCACCAGATGTGGAAGAGATACAAGACATCGTTGAAACGATTTTAATTGACGCCGGTCTGCCGAAGACCGCCAAAGCATATATCCTATAC
>JBGSKE010000557.1:0-7351 GCA_041741355.1 Negativicutes bacterium
TACGCCGAGAATCTTCGGCAGCCGCGGCAGGAAGCCGAGTTTGTGCATCTCGACCAGCCCTTTCCAGACACCGCCCACCGTGCAACCGTCGCCGACCGACACCACGACCCAGTCGGGACAGGCGCCTTCATACTGCTCGCGCAGTTGGTCGACCAACTCTAGCGAAACCGTCTTCTTGCCTTCGATCAGATAGGGATTGATCGCGCAGTTTCGGTTGTACCAGCCAAACTCTGCCGCCGCCTCCATGCACAGCTCCCAGGCCTGATCATAAGTCCCCTTAACAGCAAAAACCCGGGCGCCAAACACCAATAGTTGGGCCACCTTGGCTTGCGGGGCGCGTTCCGGCACAAAAATCGTCGCCGGCAATCCCGCCGCAGCCGAAAATCCCGCCAAAGACGAGGCGGCATTGCCGGTGGAAGCGCAGGTGATGCTGGTCGCGCCTTTTTCCGGCGCCTTGATCACGCCGAGCGAACTGGCCCGGTCTTTAAAGGAAGCCGTCGGATTACGGCCTTCATCTTTGACAAACAGCCGCGCCACACCCAGCTCGGTCGCCAGTCGAGTCGCATCGTACAACGGCGTCCAGCCGACCTGCAGATGCTGAATTTTTGTCGTATCCTCGATCGGCAATAACGGCAGATAGCGCCACATCGAAAAGATGCGGCTACCGGACAGCGAGGCCGGGTTGAACACTGCGGCCAGGGCTGCGTAATCGTATTCCACATCCAAAATTCCGTCTTCGTAGCCGCAGGAAGGACAATAATACTCCACTTCCGTCACTGCATACTGCCGGTTGCAATGAATGCAGCGCAAGCCTGTCACATAACTCAACCTGCCACCCCTCTTCTTAATTAATGCCGAATTCGTTTTAGGAATTGCTGGGTCCGCTCCTGAGCCGGAGTTTCAAAAATATCCGTCGGGGTACCCTCTTCGACAATTACGCCGCCATCCATAAAGATGACCCGATCGGCCACATCTTTGGCAAACGCCATTTCATGAGTCACGACGACCATTGTCATGCCTTCGGTCGCCAGATCTTTCATCACGACCAGTACTTCACCCACCAACTCCGGGTCGAGAGCCGAGGTTGGCTCGTCAAACAGCAGAATCTTCGGATTCATCGCCAACGCCCGGGCTATCGCCACCCGTTGCTGTTGCCCGCCGGAAAGTTCGCGCGGGTAACTGTCCCGCTTGTCCGCCAGCCCGACCCGGGTCAATAATTCTTCTGCTATTGTTTCGGCATCGGCCCTGGACATTCCTTTTACCACCAGCGGCGCTTCGACAATGTTTTCCAGCGCCGTTTTGTGCGGAAACAGGTTGAACCGTTGAAAAACCATGCCAATATGCGTTCGCAGATCGCACAGATTGCTCTGTTCATCAATTTTTTTGCCTTCAAAAAAAACCTCGCCGGACTGGATCGGTTCCAGTTTGTTGATACAGCGCAGCACGGTGCTTTTGCCGGAGCCGCTCGGCCCGATGATGACGACTTTTTCGCCTTCCAGCAGCTGTAGGTTGAAATCTTTCAGTACTTCCAAGGGGCCGAATGATTTATAGACATTTTTCATCTCGACGATAAAATTCATTGTCGCGCCATCTTCCTTTCCAGCCTGTCAGCAATGACCATAAACACCGAATTCATGATCAGGTACAGCACCGCCACTGTCACGTAGACTTCAAAACTACGGAACGTAGTATAAATAATCTGCTCACCGGTACGAAACAATTCGGTGATCGTTACCAGCGAAGCAATCGAAGAATTTTTCAACGTCATAATAAATTGATTCACCAATGGCGGAATACAGATTTTGGTTGCCTGCGGCCCGATAATTCGCACCATTGCCTGGCGGAAACTCATACCGACCGACAACGCCGCCTCCATCTGTCCTTTATCCACCGCCTGGATGCCGGCCCGTATGATTTCAGTGATATAAGCGCCGGTATTGATCGCCAGGCCCAAAACGCCGGCCACCATGCTCGGCAGTTTGATTCCCAGCTGAGGCAGGCCAAAGTAGAGGATAAACAGTTGAACCATCACCGGTGTGCCGCGGATTACCCACACGTACATGAAAGCAAGTGAATTCAGCGCCCGGTTGGAAGAAATTCGGCACAGCGCACCCGCTATGCCGAAGATCATGCCCAACAACAGAGCGAAAAAGGAGATTTGAAGGGTGACGACGCACCCTTCAAGCAAAATGGGAATCTTCGTCAATACAACTGAAAAGTCGAGATTCATGAGCGTTCCCTCTTCCCCAAAACCTTATTTTATTTCGTGCCAATCAACCATTTCTTGTACATTTTTTCCGCTTCGCCGGATTGTTTCAGTTCTTTCAGCACCGCGTTGGTCAGGTCCAGCAATTCCTTGTCGCCTTTTTTCACGGCGATTCCCAGTTGGGCTTTGGTAAACGGTTCGCCGACAATTTTTACCTTGGGATTGGCTTTGTTGTATTCCAGCTGGTTGAGCAGATCGTTGATCGCAGCGTCCAGACGGCCATTTTGCAAATCCAGCAGATAGTCAACAGTTTCTTTGTAGCTCTTGATTTCAATCTTGGCGCCTTTTTCCTTCATTTCCTGGGCTACTTTCTCGCTGGTCGCGCCGGTTTTTACGCCGACCACTTTACCGTCAAGGTCCTTGGTGCTTTTAATCGTTGTGTTGTCTTTAAGGACCGCCAGCACCATGCCGGTATCCATATACGGTTCGGCGAAGTCAACGACTTCTTTGCGGGCCGGTGTGATATACATCGCGGCGATAACCAGGTCGACCTGGCCATTTTGCAGCGAAGGGATCAGGCCGGTAAATTGCATTTCTTTAATTTCCAGCGGCACGCCGATTTTTTTGGCGATGGCTTCGGCGACATCAATATCGTAGCCGATAATTTTGTTGGTTTTCTCGTCGTGATATTCAAATGGACGATAGTTGCCTGTGGCGAGAATCAGCTTGCCATTTTTCTTGATCTGGTCGATTCGGCTAGCCGCCGCCGGCTTGGTTTCCGGTTTTGCTGCCGGTTTGGCCGGAGCACCGCCGCAGCCAGCAGCAACCAGCGCCATCATTACCAGGGCGAGCAGCAGGGTCAGGTGTTTTTTTAGCATCTTCATTCCAATCCCTCTTTCATCCTTTTTTTATATAACAAAAAAGAGCCCACGCATCGTGTTGATGCATAGGCTCCATTGCCATCCGAATCATATTTTGGGCGAAATCCCTATTAATATGGTGTTATTCTGCGCAGAATTGCTTCGTATGAATGAAAATTTACCACATTCAACGGCAAAAAGCAAGCAACTTTAGCAAAATTCGTTCAGGATGGGGTTGGCAATTTTCCTTTATCCAACATGATTTTCAAAATGACTTTGTCGGTTTCCAGCATCCCGGGACTGCTGACCATGCCCAAATTGCGGATCGAATCGTCCGTCGATTGGAAGATGATCCCGTTGCTGTCCGGCACCAGGACATTTTTCAGCGTCAGCAGGGCCGTTTCCACAGCCACGCCAGCCGCCGTCGACAATTTGAGCGCACAGCCGACTTTGCCGCCATCGCAGATCATGCCGGTCAGGTTGGCGATCATGTTTTTGATTGCCCCGTCGATTTGCTCGCGGCTGCCGCCCAGCATCCAGACGATTGCGGCGCTGGCGCCGGTCGCCGCCGCCACGGCGCAACCGCATAAGGCCGACAGACTGCCGGTGTAAGTTTTGATATACAGCGTCGTCAATGCGCTGATTGCCAGCGCCCGATGCAGCTTCTCCTGCGGCACGTTCAGCCGCTCCGCCACCGCCAACACCGGCAGGATCGCCGTTAGGCCGTGGTTGCCACTGCCGGCCACGCTCATCACCGGGATGTTTTCACCTGACATACGCGCATCGGCTGCTGCCGCAGTGAGGATTTTCGCGTACAGCACCACGTCATCGGTGAGAATTTTTTCGTTGATCATGTCCTGAAAATTAGCGCCGATCGCCATGCCCAGGCGACCGTTCAACCCTGCCTGCGCCGCCGCCTGGTTCATCCGGATGCTCTCCGTAAAAAAGGCAAACTCATCGCCATTCATTTCTTCTACCGCTGTGATAATTCCCGCCAGTGTGACTTCGGCGTTATTCATGATCGCCACGCTTTTTGCCGCGGCAGCCGCCGCCTTGCAGGACAGAGTCTCGCCATCATGTTCCAGCAAAATCAGATTGGTGTGGCTGCCGTCAATCACAGCGCGAGCCCAACTTTTGGCCCCGCTGACCTTCACCTCAATATGCAACCCCTGATGCTCATTCAAACTGATGTCGACTTTATCCCCGGTCAGCAGCGTCTCTGCTGCCGTCAGAAGTTCCGGCGTAATCCGGCTGAGTACGGACAATTCCAGCCCGGGTTCCTTGATCAGAGCGCCCAGCGCCGCCGCAATTTCCAGTCCCACCTTGCCGGTGCCGGGAATGCCGACAGCAACGCCATTTTTGTAAACGTTGGAATCCACGCAGACCTCGACCTTTAGCGGAGTCTCCTCGCCCAGCGCCTGTCCGGCGTAAGCCGCCGCCAACGCCACCGCACCCGGTTCGGTGCAGCCAAGCGCCGGTTTGACTCCGGCCTGAATCAATGCAATCACTTCATCCTGAAATTTCATATTTTTGCCTCCTGACATGCGTACTGCTTATTATTCATTGCAAGATGCATGCCAGAAAAAATCGCCCAAATCGGCCAAAATCAGCCTGTTATTCTAGCGAGATTTCTCATTTTGATTCAACGGCTTTCTCGTGAATTGATCAACCCGCCGAAAAATCAGCCATTCTCATTTTGATTCATCATTCTCAATTTGAGACAAGTCGGTGGCGATTTTGTACTGCTTCAACTTCCGATACAATGTCGCCTTGCTGAGTCCCAGCGCCTGCGTCAGCTGCGTTTTGCCGCGCATGGTCAGGCCAAATTGTTCGATCGCATTCACAATTGCGTTCTTTTCCAGTTCGGCAATCGTCAGCAAGCGCCCTGGTACCGCTCCAGCGGTCGGTCTCCGCGGCGCAGTTTCGCAGGCGACTTTGATCCGCTGCGGAATGTGCCGCAGCTCAATATTTTTGCCGTCCGCAATACTGACCAGATACTCAATCGTATTCTCCAGTTCGCGAATATTGCCTGGCCAGTCATACTCCAGCAGGCCGGCGTACGCATCGGCATCGACGCCCTCGACGTTCTTCGTCATTTTATCGCGATAACGGGCCAAAAAGCTTTCGATCAACAAGGGCAGATCCTGCCGGCGTTGTCGCAAAGACGGGATTTGCAGCGGGAAAACATTGATCCGATAGTATAAGTCCTGGCGAAATTCACCCTGACTTACCATCGCTTCGATATCTTTATGCGTGGCCGCGATAATTCGCACATCGATGGCCGTGGTTTCCGTACTGCCAACACGTTCAATCCTGCGTTCCTGCAGCACTCGCAATAGTTTGGCCTGCAAAGAGAGCGACATGTCGCCGATTTCATCGAGAAAGACCGTGCCGCCATCAGCCAGTTCAAACTTGCCGGGTTTACCGCCGCGCCTGGCGCCGGTAAAAGCGCCCTCTTCGTAGCCAAACAGTTCACTTTCCAACAGCGCTTCGGGAATCGCCGCGCAATTGATCGCGATGAACGGTTTGTCGCGCCGAGCGCCAGCATGGTGAATCGCGCGGGCAAACAGTTCCTTGCCTGTACCGCTTTCGCCCTGGATCAGCACCGTCACGTTGCCGGCTGCGGCCTGCGCCGCTTCCTGTTTCGTCTTGGCCAGCGCCGGGCTAGCGCCGAGAATCATATCAAAACTGAAGCAGTGCTCCTGCGTCGACAGATTGGAGACAATCTTCTTCACTTCCGCCATTTCCCGCAAAGTCACTACAGCGCCCCAAACTTCCGTCCCGCCCAGCCAGGTCTTCACTGTTGCGACATAATATACGCGCCGCCCCCTGATCAAACGAAACGCTTCTTGATTAAAAATATCATGGCCGGTTGCCAGACTGTCCGCCAGCGGCAAGCCTGAAATCTGCCCCGCCAGCTCCCTGCCCAATACAGTCTTTTGTTCAACCTGGAGCATCTTCGCCGCCGCCGCATTGATATTGACAATTTTTCCGTCACGGTCTACTGCGATAATTCCTTCCTGAACCGTATCAAACAATGTCGTCAATTGCTGCTGAATTGCATGCAACTGCTCCAGTCGTTCCCGTCCGGCAATCTTACTGGCCAGCAAATCCGCCATCCGCTGCAAAAAATCAAACAATCCATCCGGTTTTGCCAATAGAATCCGGTATTGCGTTTCATCGCAGGCGATCAGGGCGATCACACCGATTACCCGCCCGTCCAGTGTGATCGGACAACAGACCTCCGCACGCTCCTCGCAGGTCTGTTTGCCTTCACACGTATTGCAGACATCATGTTCGCGTGGATTCGCAATGAAAAATCCCCGCTTTTCCCGCAATACTGCAGCAAAAGCCGAGTCTTTCACCAAGCGGTCGCCAACTTTCCCTGCATAACGGCCGGTTCCGGCAATGCGTCGCAGGCGTTCATCGGCAATCGTCACTTCCACTGTCAGAACGCTGGCAATCGCCTCCGCCACCTGCTGCACATCGGCTTGATTCTTGCTCAAGCTGGTTTCGTTTGTCATTTTGCCAGTTCGCTCCCTCGTTCGCAAATCAAATTTCACGTCGGAGACATGAAAATCGCCAGCCAGATGCAGGGAGGCTCCGCCGAAGTTCGCGCCACCCGATGCTTTTTGCCGGCCGGAATCAACAGATAATCGCCGGTCGCCAATTCCTGCACCGTGCCGTCCGCCCACTGCAGCGCCGCATTTCCCTGCAACACGGCAACCCATTCATCTTCCGCCTGGTCAAACCAAAATCCGGACGGTGAAGACTGTCCGGTTGAAATGATCCGCTCGATACGAATGTCATTACGCTGTACCAGAGTGTCCAGCCATTCGTCTTGCGGCAAGCGGGCAGGCAGGCAAAACAGATTCATTACTTAGTCACAGGCCCTTTCCAGGTCGTCATGCCGCCTGTGCTATTGAAAACGTTAGCAAGACCTTTTTTTCTCAACAACTTGGTTCCCTCGGCGCTACGGTTGCCGGTACGGCAGATCAGCACCACTTTTTTGTCTTTGGGAACCTCGCCCACGCGCTTTTCCAGTTCATCCAGCGGGATATTCGCCACACCGGGAATATGCCCGTCGCGGTATTCCGCAGGAGTCCTGACATCAATCAGGATCGCCTCTTTATTTTGCCAGAGCCGCAGCGCTTCACCGACCGATACGTCGACTGCCGGATCAGACGCCCCCGCGCCACAACCCGTCAGCATCGACAGGATAAAAGATACTATGCCCAACAGTAACAAACTCCCAACTTTCAAATTCTTATTCCGCATTGCTTCA
>JBGSKE010000558.1:0-2855 GCA_041741355.1 Negativicutes bacterium
ACGACCGGACTATCGACTGTAGCGTGTTCTACAACCAAGTCGCTGCAACCGCCGGCCATCTGCCAATCCGTAATAAAACTGCGTACCAAGCCAATCCCGTTTTCCAATTGCGGATAGTCGTCGTAAACATTGTCAGCAGGCAGCGGCAGTCCGGCTTTGAGATAAAACTCATCCGAAAGGTAGACGAACGAGTTCTCGCTCTCGGCACGAAACTGTTGTTGCCACTCGGCAACCTCAGCAACGATTTTCGCCGCCTCCTCTGCAGAAAAAGTCCGTAGCGGTTGACAGCTAGTTCTAAAACGGGTCAACCCCACCGGTACAATGGCCAGGGACAGAATCTCCGGTCGCAATGCAGCTAGTTCACGGATGGTTCGCGTCAAATATTCGCCATCATTGTGATCCGGGCACAGCACCACCTGCGTATGCATCTCGATTCCGGCATCAGCAAATCGCTGCAGCTGCTCGATGATTTTTGCAGCGCGCGGCGTGCCAAGCAGGCGCTCGCGTAGCGGTCCATCGGTCGTGTGCACGGAAATGTAAAGCGGTGACAGGTGTAAGCGTCGAATCCTCTGAAAATCAGCCTCAGTCAAGTTGGTCAGCGTGACAAAATTGCCATACAAAAAGGACAAGCGATAATCATCGTCTTTCACATACAGCGTATCGCGCAATCCTGCCGGCATCTGATCGACAAAACAAAAAATGCACTTGTTTGCACAGGTTCTCACCCGATCAAACACGGCACTCTCAAACTCAAATCCCAACGCTTCATCCACTTTTTTTCTAATGCGTAACCGCACAACCTCGCCAGTAGCTTTTTCGACTTCAAATTCCAGTCGTTCTTCGGCCAGGGCAAAGCTCAAATCAATCAGATCCTGCGCCTTTTCCCCGTTGATTCGCAAAATGGCATCTCCGACAGCCAATCCCATCGCCTCGGCCTTGCTGCCGGGCTGAATTGCTGAGATCAAAGCGCCTGATGACATGCTCAACACCCCTTTGCCTGACAACGCCGGGCATATTTTTCGATCGCAATCCCGCGAGCTTCAATCCAGCGGGCGACATCACCGCCAATAATCAGCGGTTGATTGCGCAAATCCGGCAGCGAAGATCGACCGAGCAACAGCGCCAATTTTTTCATGGTTTTCAGATACTGTTCTAGCCAGATAACCGCAGCATCAACACCGGACTGCTCCGTCAACCGCAACACTGGCGTTGCGATGCCGACCGCCGCTGCCCCAATCGCCAGCGCTTTTAGCGCATCGAGCGGCGTGCGCACCCCGCCTGAAACTATCAGATCAATCTCCGACGGCAATACTTCCACTGCTTCCAATGCGCTGACCGCTGCAGGAATTCCCCAATGCAACAAATCCGCCGGCAAATCTCTACCGGTGCGGGAAGTTTCAATCGCAATAAAATTAGCGCCGCCTGCTCCGCCGATATCGACTGCCGCAACGCCGACAGAGACAAGCAATCGGATCTGTTCCATGCCCATACCGCAGCCGGTCTCTTTCACAATGACCGGTACCGGCAGTTGGCGGACCAATGCTTCGATCCGCCGCAGCCAACCGCTAAAATCAGCATCGCCTTCAGGCATACTGATTTCCTGTGCGGCATTTAGGTGCACCTGTAATGCGTCGGCCTGAATCATTTCGACAACCTGCCTCGCCTGATCGACACTGGCATACGCGCCAATATTACCCCAAATCAGGCCAGTCGGATTGACCTGGCGCACAACCCTAAACGAGTCGGTCACTTCCGGTTGTTGTATGGCCACGTACTGCGAACCTACAGCCATTACCGAGTTGGTGCGGGCCGCGACCTCAGCCAGTCGTGCATTCACGGCAGTCAGGCCGGGAGCGCCGCCAGTCATCGCGTTGATAATCACGGGATGCGCCAAACGCATCCCGGCGCACTCGGTCTCAAGCGAAACCGCATCAAGCTTCAGTTCCGGCAGGCAATTGTGAATCAGCGCAATGTCGGCAAAACCGGTTTTTGCCGGCCCGTCCGCCAATTCCAACGCGTGCCGCAGATGGTCGATTTTTCTCGATTGTCGAGTCGTCAAATTTGCTTACTCCCTATTTTTGAACAGATGACCGAGTTTATCGCCAATCGTGGCGCCGAGCGAAGCAGAGGAGCCGAGAAAAGGAGCATATTCCTTGCGATCCGCGTCTTCTTGGGCCTTGACCATGCTGAGACTGATCCGTTTGGCAACCGGGTCGACTGTAAGAATCTTCACTGCAACTTTCTGGCCAACTTGCACAACCTCTTCCGCATTGGCCACCCGGCGATCCGACAATTCGGAGATATGGACCAAGCCTTCCACACCAGGAACCAATTCCACGAACGCGCCAAACTTTGAAGTCCGGGTAACTTTGCCGGGAACCGTGCTGCCTTCGGCAAATTCGCTGACAGCGGTATGCCAGGGATCTTGCTGCAATTGTTTCATACCCAGTGATACTTTTCGCAGTTCATAATCCACTTTCAGCACTTGAACATTCACTTCATCGCCGACTTTCAGCAAGTCCGCCGCATCTTTGACCCGGTGCCAGGCCATCTCGGAAACATGAACCAAGCCTTCAATTCCGCCCACGTCGACAAAGGCGCCAAAGGTCGCCAGACGTCGCACCACACCGGCAATGATTTGCCCAGGCGCCAGTTTTTTAATTGCTTCCACTTCGCTTTTTTGTCGCTGCTGGTCAAGCAAAGCCCGACGTGAGAATACCGCCCGCTGTTTTTCCCGCTCAACTTCAATCGGCAGTGCTGTCAACGTCTGGCCAACAAATGGCGTCAAATCCTCGACAAAGACTACATCGATTTGCGATGCAGGCATAAAGCACCGAATGCCAATAGCACTTATC
>JBGSKE010000559.1:0-5963 GCA_041741355.1 Negativicutes bacterium
CAACGGTATTATCATGGGCGCGTCCGGCGGGCACAGCGATACGGCGGCAGGCGCGAAACTGGCGATAGTTGTAGCTCCGTTATTGCGTGGCCGTCTGCCGATGGTGCTGGACCGGGTCGATACGATTGTCACGCCGGGCGAAACCGTCGACGTGATCATTACCGAGCGGGGAATCGCGGTCAACCCAAGACGCACCGATTTGATTGAAAGCCTGAAGGGAAGCCGGTTGCCGGTGATGCCGATTCAACAGCTGCAGCAGATGGCATTTGACTTGGCAGGAAAACCGGAACCATTGCCGGCAGGCGATGAAGTGGTCGCCCTGATCGAGTACCGGGACGGCAGCATCATCGATGTGGTAAGAAAACCAAAGTAAAATCTGAGAAAACGCTTTGCCTAACAGCATTATTTCCACCAGTTATCTGTCATGGATAATTGGTGGTTTTTTTGGCCTACAGGCGACGTTAGAGAAGTTTTGCAAGTGAAATCTGGGCGAAAAGTTATAAAACTGGTACAATATTAACTATATGAAATCAAAAAATCCAAGGAATATTGGCCCAACCAATCGGGCAAGAAGGTGGACGATTGAAACTTGGCGTAAAAGTTGCGCTGTCCCAGTTATTGTTTGGCCTGATTGCTCTACTGGCAATCTATGGTCTGGTGATGTTTGTCTGGGTTAAAAACTATGAACAACTGGAACAGAACGTCGTTCACGAAAACATCCGACGAGCCCAGCACCTGTGGAGCAAAGAGCAGTCGACATTGGTGTCCAGCGTCGGTGACTGGGCGCCATGGGATGATTTGTATGCGTTTGCCCGGCAACCCCAAAATCGTGAATTTGTTGAAAAAAATCTGCAGGATGCTGCGATGGCAAATTTGCAGATTGATATTGTCGTGGTCACTGATCCGGTCGGAAAAATCCTGTTCGCCAAGGCGGTCGACCAATCGAACAAGAACGAGATTCCGGTTCCGAGCGAACTACATCGCTTCATCATGCCGCAACAAAAATTTCTACTGGAATTGCAGCAAAAGCTTCCTCTAAGCGGAGTGCTATGGCTGGAAAACCGGCCGGTTTTTTTGGCAGCCCAGCGCATTTTCAAGAGCGATCATTCGGGCGAAAGTCCAGGGGTTTTACTGTTTTTGCGTAAAGTCGACGAAAAGCTGTTGCAGGAAATGGCCGATATCCTTCAGGCGCCGGTTCATATCATTGCCAATGCCGAAGTTGTATCGCAGATAGACCAGCATGACGGGCATGGGCATCATGCTGCAGGCGAGTTTATCAGAGCCTATATTCCGGTAAAGGATTTGACGGGAACGACTACTTTTGCTGTTACCATCGATACAGTGCGAACCTTTTATCTGGAAGTCCGCAAGCAAGTCAAGTTTTTTTTGCTGCTACTTCTTTGCCTGATTGGCGCGATTGTGGCGCTTTCCATTACCGGACTCAATTTGATCGTCGTCCGTCGACTCAAACAAATGGATGAATTCCTTAAACAGTTTAATATTACCGGCGGCGTGGCCCAAAAGATAACGGTGACAGGTCGGGATGAACTGAGCCAGGTAGCGGCAACGATGAATCAAATGCTGGACCGGATCGCTGCCGATAGCCAGAAATTTGAGCAAATCAATATCCAACTGCAGGCGGAACTGGCCGAACGGAAACGGACGGAACAGGTGCTGCAGTATTCCAGTGAGCACGACGCACTGACCGGACTATTCAATCGCCATTATTTCGAGGCCGTGCTGGCGCGTCTGCGGCAAACCGGCGCCAAAGGCGTCGGCGTGATCTGCTGTGATCTGGATGGACTGAAGTTGGTGAATGATACGTTTGGCCATGCGGCCGGTGTCGTGTTGTTGCAACGCACTGCAGCGATGCTGCGCGAGGTGTTGCCGGAGTCGGCGCTGATCGCCAGGGTGGGCGGCGACGAGTTTGTCGTGTTGCTCACCGATGTTGATGAGCCATTGGTGCAACGCGCCTATAAACAGTTTCAGGCGGATAAGCAAGCAGGCGTGAAAGCTGCCGATGAGTTCCCGCTGCAAATTTCGGTGGGCTATCGGTATGGTGCGCAATGTGAACCGGAATCCAATGAGCTGGATCAGATGCTGAAAGATGCCGATGATGAAATGTACCGGCAAAAGTTGTCGAGCACTCACAGCAACCGCAATGTGGTGGTGCAAACGATCATGAAGATGCTGGAAATCCGTGACTATGCGACCGAAGGGCATTCGCAGCGCATGGGGGAGCTGGCGGTGGAACTGGCGGAGCGGATTGGCCTGGCGAACAACAGCAAGAACGACCTACGCTTATTGGCGCAATTCCATGATTTGGGCAAAATCGGTATTCCCGATCAGATTTTGTTGAAACCGGGGTCGCTTACCGCCGAGGAACGCAAGGAAATCGAGCGGCATGCCGAAATCGGCCACCGGATTGCGATGGTGGTTCCCGAATTTCTGCCGGTGGCCGACCTGATCCTGAAACACCATGAGTGGTGGAATGGCGCCGGTTACCCGCTGGGCTTGCAGGGGGAAGCGATTCCAGTGGAAAACCGCATCCTATCCATCGTTGATGCTTTTGATGCGATGACCAATGATCGTCCCTATCGGGCGGCGATGACGCAAAGCGCGGCGATCGAGGAACTGCGGCGTTGCCGGGGCACGCAGTTTGATCCGGCGCTGGTCGATGAATTCATCGCTTTGCTTGCTGCAGGTACCCGCCAGCGCGTTGACTTTGAATAGGGTGTGCACTATAATTATGGCAAAAGCGGAACCGTCTGCATGGCCCCGCGCGTAGCGGGGTTTTTTTAGTTTGAGGAGGATGTTGATGAACGAGAAGTACGTCCCGCGAGAGATTGAGCCCAAGTGGCAAAAAATCTGGGCAGATTCCGGTGCATTCCATACGGAAGTGGATCGGACAAAACCGGAATATTATGTACTGGAAATGTTCCCGTATCCTTCTGGCGCTTTGCACATGGGGCATGTTCGCAACTATTCGATCGGCGACGTTGTAGCGCGGTTCCAGAAAATGCGCGGCTACAACGTGTTGCACCCGATGGGCTGGGATGCGTTCGGCATGCCGGCGGAAAATGCTGCAATCAAGAACAAGGTTCATCCGGCGGAATGGACCTGGAGCAATATTGCCAATATGCGGCGGCAACAACAGGAACTTGGGCTTTCCTATGACTGGGACCGTGAAGTGGCGACCTGCCACCCGGAATATTACCGCTGGACCCAGTGGCTGTTCCTGCTGTTCTTCGAGCGGGGTCTCGCCTATAAAAAGAAGGCCGCCGTCAACTGGTGCGAAGAATGTAATACCGTGCTAGCTAACGAACAGGTTATCGACGGCAACTGCTGGCGTTGCAACTCGGTCGTGGTTAAGAAAGAACTCGAACAGTGGTTTTTGAAAATTATCGATTATGCCGACCGACTGCTGAAAGATCTCGATCTGCTCGGCGGCTGGCCGGAGCGGGTCCGGACCATGCAGGAAAACTGGATCGGTCGCAGCGAAGGCGCCGAATTTAGCTTTGATGTGCCGGAACTGGGCGAAAAAATTCCTGTCTATACAACCCGGCAGGATACTTCGTTCGGCGTAACCTATGTTGTGCTCGCGCCGGAGCATCCGTTGGTGGAAAAACTGATCGAGGGCAAACCGGAAGCGGCGGCGGTTCGCGCATTTGTCGAACGCGTCCGCAATCTCAGCGAAATCAACCGTACAGCAACCGATGTGGAAAAAGAAGGGATGTTCACCGGCGCTTATGCCGTGAATCCTTTCAATGGAGAAAGGGTACCGATCTGGGTAGCCAACTATGTGTTGTTTGAATACGGCACCGGCGCGGTGATGGGCGTACCGGCTCACGATGAACGCGACTGGGCCTTTGCCACGAAATATGGTCTGGAAAAACGCCTGGTGGTGCAGACTCCGGCTTCGCCGCTGACGATTGCCACGATGGACAGTGCATATGATGGAACTGGTGTAATGGTCAACTCCGGCCAGTTTGATGGGCTGGAAAATGAGGCTGCCAAGGGCAAGATGGCTGATTGGCTGGAAGCGCAGGGCGTTGGCCGCCGCCGGGTAACGTATCGGCTGCGCGACTGGCTGATTTCGCGCCAACGCTATTGGGGCGCGCCAATTCCGATCATCTACTGCGAAGATTGCGGCGCTGTGGCCGCGCCGAAGGAAGAACTGCCGATCCGCCTGCCGGAGAACGTGCGGTTTGATGCCGGCTCGGTATCGCCGCTGGCCTCGGTCAGCGAGTTTGTCAACTGTCAGTGTCCGAAATGCGGCAAACCGGCCCGCCGCGAAACCGATACGATGGACACCTTTATCTGCTCTTCCTGGTATTATTTCCGCTATACAGATCCGCGTAATGTGAAAGCACCCTGGGATATCAACAAATGCAACTACTGGACGCCAGTCGACCAATATATCGGCGGCATCGAGCATGCGATCCTGCATCTGCTGTACTCGCGGTTCTTTACCAAAGTTCTTAAGGACGCTGGGCTGGTCGATACAGATGAGCCGTTCAAGAACTTGTTAACACAGGGCATGGTCATCAAAGACGGTTCGAAAATGTCCAAATCCAAAGGCAATATCGTTTCGCCGGAAGAAATCGTGAAAAAGTACGGCGCCGATACGGCGCGGCTATTTATTCTGTTTGCTTCGCCGCCGGAACGCGATCTGGAGTGGAGTGATCAGGGCGTCGAAGGTGCTGCCCGCTTCCTCGGTCGTTTGTGGCGGATCGTTCAGCATTTTGCCGATATAGCTGTCGCTGCGCCGACGACCTACGACACAACGACTCTCGATGCGACTGAAAAAGAACTGCGTCGGGCGTTGCATGCGACGATCCGCAAGGTCACCGATGATGTAGCTGACCGGTTCAACTTCAATACCGCTATCAGCTCGATCATGGAACTGGTCAATGCCATGCATGCCTATCGCGATGCGGCGGCTACCGCCCATCCGGCCTTGCTGCGGGAAACGATTGAGGCGCTATTGCGCTTGCTGGCGCCGTTTGCGCCGCATATCGCCGAGGAAATCTGGAATCAGCTGGGACATAGCGCCAGCATTCATCAGCAAACCTGGCCCAAATGGGATGCGGAAGCGATCAAAACCGACACGGTCGAGATCGTGGTGCAGATTAACGGCAAAGTGCGCGATAAATTGACGGTTCCGTCCGAACTGAGCAGCGCTGAACTGGAAAAGGTCGCCCTGCAGCAGGAAAAAGTGCAGCAGCTGATTGAGGGAAAAACCGTTGTCAAAGTGATTGCCGTTCCGAATAAACTGGTCAACATTGTAGTTAAGTAAACTCCGACTGTTTCGACTGCGATTTTAAAAACGACTTTTCGTCGAAATGCGATATGTTTTCTGCGCCGGTCTGTTAGCACAGACCGGTTTTCTTATGGCAAGAATGCGGGGAGGCGAAGCGATGAGAAAAGTGGACGAATCGACGGAACAAGCGGCCAATTTGCGGCGCAGGCGCAAAATTATCGGGCTGATTGCTGCAGGAGTGGTGTTGGTTTGCGGGGTCGGCTGGTGGCAAAAGACCGCCGCGCCAGCGGAATCGACGTTGGTTGTCCGAAGCGGCAACGCCGAAGCGCTAAGGCGAACGCCGCAAGAACTGGTTGTGTATGTGAGCGGCATGGTCGGACATCCCGGCGTATTGAAAGTGAATGCCGGCGCCCGGGCGATCGATGTGGTGAATACGGCTGGCGGCCTGTTGCAAGGCGCCGATGTGACAAAAATCAATCTGGCGCAGCCGGTTAAAGACGGGATGCAGATTCATATTCCCGGGCGGCCTCAGGAGCCCGTTGCTGCGGCGAATGGCTATCCGGCGACGCCGGCTGCGCAGGCTGCAGCGAAGCCGGCGTCGCCGCAACAGGCCAAGATCAACATCAATACGGCTGGCGCGGCGGAACTGGATAAACTGCCTGGTGTTGGACCGGCGCTGGCCGGACGAATCATCGAGTAT
>JBGSKE010000560.1:0-6680 GCA_041741355.1 Negativicutes bacterium
ATGATCGATTGTCCGCCCGGTAGCGCCTGTATCGTGATGGAAAGCATCAAGGACGCGGATTACTGCATCCTGGTCGCAGAACCGACGTTGTTCGGCGTTCACAATTTCAGCATGGTGTATGAACTGGTCAAATTATTTGACAAGCCGTTCGGTGCAGTGTTGAACAAATGTCTGCCAGGGGATAACCCGGCGGAAAAGTTCTGTCGGGAAAATGATGTTCGGATTTTGGCCAGCATTCCATTTGCGGCGGAAATCGGCGCGATCAATTCGAACGCGCGGATTTTGGTGCGGGAGCAGCCGAAATATCGTGATTTGTTCGCCGGGCTACTGCTACGGGTGATCGAGGAGGTGCGGCGTGAAACAACTGCTCATTCTTAGCGGTAAGGGCGGTACCGGCAAAACGACGGTTGCCGGCGCGTTTATAAAACTGTCGAATGCCGGCGCCTATGCGGACTGCGATGTGGATGCGCCCAATCTGCATTTGGTGATGGTGCAAGCTGCATCGCCGCAGCGATCCGATTACTTCGGTATGCCCAAGGCGCAGATCAATCCGGACCTGTGCGTGAAGTGCGATTTGTGTCGACAAAACTGCCGGTTTGAAGCCATAGACCCGGATTTTCATTATACGGTGGATGCGTTTGCCTGCGAAGGCTGCGGGGTATGTGAAAAAGTATGCCCGGTTGGCGCAATTCAGCTTGTTGATGCGGTTGCCGGCGATTTGATGCTTTATACGGGCGATGCGGTGTTTTCCACGGCGCAGCTCAAAATGGGTAGCGGCGCCTCCGGGATGCTGGTTACCGAAGTAAAAAAGCAGATGAAATCCGCTGCGTCGGTAGCGCCTTTAGCGATTATTGATGGATCGCCAGGTATCGGCTGCCCCGTCATTGCCTCGCTAAGCGGCGTCGATATGGTCCTGATCGTGGCGGAGCCATCAGTTTCCGGCATCAGCGACATGGTGCGCATTATCAAAACCGCCCAAGGATTTGAACCGGAGATTGCCGTTTGCATCAACAAATACAATACAAACTTTGAAAAAACCGAAGAAATCGTAACGGTTTGTCAGAACATGGGCGTTCCTTTTGTCGGCAAGATTCCCTTTGACGCACAGGTTGTGGAAGCGGTGAACCGGGGCCGGAGCATTGTTGATGTTGACTGCTCGGCAGGCAGCGCGGTGAAAGAAGTTTATGCCAAAACCATGCGGCTGTTGTCTGGGGAAAAACTGGGTGTATAATAATCAGGGGGGATACGGGTGTATTGCGCTTCGTTTTCAGACAAGACCATCGAGCATTTTATGCAGCCGCAAAATGTCGGCGACATGCCTGACGCTGACGCGGTCGGATCAAGCGGCGAGCCGGGCTGCGGCGATTTTTTGGCGATTTTTATCAAGGTGACCGACAACCGTATCTCTGATATCAGTTTTTTGGTGGATGGCTGCGTGGCAGCGGTGGCGTCAAGTAGCATGGCGACCGAACTGGCCAAAGGCAAGACGATGGAGGAGGCTGCGTTGATCACCGACCGGGAGAGTGTGGCAGCCTTGGACGGGCTGCCTGAACACAAGTTGCATTGCTCCGTACTGGGGGCGACAGCGTTGAAAAACGCAATCGAGCATTATAAAAAGCGACATGCCGGAAAACAACGTCAGGCAAGTAGCAAAGAAACTGCATGACGATTGGTTTGGCAATTTAAGAAAAATATCGGAGTGAGGAAATGATCCAGTATACGGCCATCGGAGTAGTGCATTCGCCCTTTAAGGAGCCGGCAGGAACGCCGATCCAGTCGGCTGGCGCCGCTGCCGCCGATGTCGAGGCCGTGGTGGAAGTGTACCCGCATTATAGCGAGGGCTTGAAAGATATCGAAGGTTTTTCGCACCTGATTCTTTTGTGCCATCTGCATCGCATTCAACCCGCAGGCTTGCTGGTCAAGCCGTTTTTGGGCAATGAATTGCATGGGATTTTTGCAACGCGTTCACCTGGGCGGCCTAATCCAATCGGCTTTTCGATTGTGCGGTTGGACAAGGTGGAAGGGCGGCTGCTAAGGGTCCGGGGCGTGGATATTCTCGACCAGACGCCGGTTTTGGATATTAAACCATACATCGGCGAGTTTGATTGTAGAGATGCCGAGCGAGTCGGCTGGTTTGCCGATAATCTGCACAAACTGAATGAGACGAAAGATGACGGGCGATTTGCAAAATAGACCGAAGAATTGGACAGGAGACTTTGTTCGTTGGGCAAAGTCTTTTGTGTTTTTTAATCTTTTCCTGTTATTGCGGTATAATAAGGACAGAGAATGGCCCCTTGAAAGGAGACGATGCGATGTCCCTGCTGCAAAAGCCGGTCGAACAACTGGCGCCCTTGATAAAGACAAAACAAGTTTCGCCGCTGGAACTGGTCCGCGAGTGTCTGGACCGGATAAAAGAGACCGAACCGCTGGTGAACGCCTATATCTCGGTGCTGGACGAATCGGCGCTGGTCGCGGCGAGAGAGGCCGAGCAGGAAATTTTGCAGGGTCGCTACCGGGGCTTGCTGCACGGCATTCCCTACTCCGCCAAGGATTTATATTTTACCAAGGGGGTCCGCACGACCGGCGGTTCGGCGATTTTGGCCGAGCATCTGCCGACGGAGAATGCGGCGACCATCGACAGGTTGGCAGCAGCCGGCGCAATTCTGGTCGGCAAGAACAACCTGCATGAGTTTGCGTATGGCACCACCAACGAAAACGACCATTACGGCCCTTGCCACAACCCCTGGGATCTACAGCGGGTGACCGGCGGCTCGAGCGGTGGCTCGGCGGCCTCGGTGGCGGCGGGTAGTTCGACCTTTTCGCTGGGCACCGATACCGGCGGTTCGATTCGGATTCCTGCCTCGTTTTGCGGCGTGGTCGGCCTCAAACCGACCTATGGCCGGGTCAGCAAGCGCGGCGTGATTCCGCTCAGCTGGTCGATGGACCACGCCGGACCGCTGACGCAGACGGTCTGGGATGCAGCGGCGGTGTTGGCGACACTGGCTGGTTATGATCCAGGCGATCCCGGTTCGGCGGATGTGCCGGGCGAAGATTATACCGCCGGTCTGAACGCAGCGGCCTTGGACGTAAAAGGCTTGGTGGTCGGCATCTGCCCGCAGTATTACAACGGACTGCTGCAACCGGCAGTGGCGCAGGCGTTTGCGCAAGTGCTGGCCTGGTTCGAAGCGAACGGCGCGGTGATCCGCGAGCTGACGCATCCGACGCGCGACGCGTTCAGCGTCGGCAGCATTATCACCATGTCGGAAGCCTATACCTATCATGAAAAGAATCTGGAGCAATGCGGCGAAAAATACGGCCCCAGCATCCGTTACCGGCTGGAAAAAGGCCAGTATCTGCCGGCTTCGGCCTATATCAACGCGCTGCGGCTACGCCAGCAGGACCGTCAGATCTGGGCGGAGATTTATCGCGGGATCGACGTCTTTCTGTCGCCGACCGTAATCATGCCGGCGTTTCCGATCGGCGAGCAGACTGTGCAGTTCGGTCCGGATGCGGTCGACCCGCGCACCAACCCGGTGCTGATGGTCCTGACCTCGCTCGGCGACTTCAATGGCCTGCCGGTCATTTCACTGCCGTGCGGCTTTACCGACGACGGTCTGCCGATTGGTTTTCAAATCCAGGGGAAACCGTTCGCCGAGGCGCAGGTCCTGCAGACGGCGTATGCCTACGAGCAGGCGCATCCGGCGATTCGCGAAAGGAAGTGTGGATTGTGGAAGTAAAAACCCTGCACAGCATGACCACCGAGCTGAACGGTCGCAGCGTCAATCCGGCGCTGGCCGCGCATTTGCCCCAATACGCCGTGGAAGTGGCAGGCCTGTTGGCGGCGGCCCGCGCAGTAGCCGATAAATTTCCGACCGAACTGGCGCCGGCATCGGTGTTCGTGCTGAAACCGGAGAGGATGATTCGGAAATGAAGAAGGGTTGGAACGCAGCGGTGCGTTCCAACCCTTTTGATAAAAAAAGAATCAATGCGTAATAAGTCTAGGGAACCGCTGAATAATTCCGATTGCTGAAGATTGCAGCCTTGATTCGCATCGATTTGTGACTGGTTTCGCCGGTCGGCCAGAAATGCTCCGTCCGTCGCTTCTGGCCTCAAATCAACATCCATATTGATTTGACCAGAGAAAACTGCGTCCCTTCATCGGCGAATACTACGGCCTCAATCCAAGGCAATCTCCATTATTTCAGCGGTTCCCTAGCTTTTTATACAATCCTCGCGCCAGAGACATTGCAGTTGATCACAGAAGTCGACTGCCGTACCAAAGCAAGGTGAATTCGACTCCTGCACCTGGATTGCCCGGATCAGTTCGGCTTTGTTCATTTTTCCGGACCGAATGCCCCTTTGTGCTGCCATTTCCTTTATCTCAGCCAATTTCATTTTCGATCCTCCTCAATAAACTTTAATTATAATCAGGATTTTTGGCGCCCTGGCTGTGTTGGATCAGTTCAAACAGTCCGCCAGAAATCCCTTGTTGACCTTGAAAGATAAAATGACCGCCCTTTTTGGACAGCTGATCCTGGATTCCCACCAATCCGCCAAGTCCTGCGCCGTCGATACCGTGCACATCGGACAAGTCGATGACAAACGCCTTGTGTCCCTCTGCCAAATAGCCGCTTAATGTTTCGCGCAGGATCAGCGCATCGGAAATGTTGAGATTTCCGGTAAGCTTTAATGTAACCTTGCCGTTGGACACTGCAACTTTTTGCATGATCTCGCTCAACCTCCAATATGGAGCCGTACGCGGGCGGCGATTATCTACCATAACTTTATCAAGCTGCGGTCGGACTTATATTAAGAATAGGCTAAGAATGTGTTAATTTGCAGCAAAAATAACGGAAAAATTATAAAGCATTTACAGAAGGGGAGTAAGCGCGTAACAGCTTGCGGCAGGATTCCTCGCGGCAACGCCGAATCAACTCAAGAGAAGAGGCGCCAATGAGTCTTATGCGATGGGAGGGCCTGCCTAATGTCAGTAAAACTGTTAATTGTGGGGATTAATGAAGCTTCGGCCACCGAACTGGAAGCAGCGGTCACCAATGTAGTGGGCGGGATGGCCGAGACGCAGCGGGCAACTATGGATAATTACCTGTCGCAAGCCGGCGGCGTCGATCAGGTTGTCTGCTTCAGCAACCGCGAACAGGAACTGCAGCAAAAACTGGGAGTCGACAAAGTGATCGGCGTGGAAATGCGAGCGCCCACGCTATTTTTCGTGCAAATCGCCCGCATCCCGGCAGGAGAGAAGGTTGTTGTCTTCAATAACAGCAAAGGCGGCGCCGATACCATTCTCAAATATCTTGAACAGTACGGCATGGACCATCTCCGGTTTGATGCTGCATTATTTGACGAAATGCCGGACAATCTTGTCCGCGAGAAATTGGCCGCCACGAACTATATTGTTGGCAATGCCGGATTCCTTGCGCCAGGTAAAATATTGCACACGAAATATCGCGACAGTCTGCGGCCGAACGTAAACGTGATCGTGAGCCCGCCGCGAGAGCCAAGCCCGGAGACGCTGGGGCGAATGGCGGCGAGGATTATTGGCCTGGCCCAGAGCCAGAGCACGAATGACCTGTTATTGCAAAACGCAGAGCGGATCGATGGATCGATTACGCAGGTGGCGGCCGCAGTTCAGTCGCTGAATGCATCGCAACAGGAATTGACGGCAACGATGCAGGAGGTAACCAAAATCTCTAATCAGGCTGCTGTCGATGTTAACAATACGCATCAGATTCTTGACGCCATTCGTAAAATAGCCAGCCAGACAAACCTGCTCGGGTTAAACGCCGCTATCGAGGCCGCCAGGGCCGGCGAACAGGGACGGGGCTTTGCGGTGGTCGCCGAAGAGGTTCGCAAACTGTCGATCCAGAGTACGGATGCGGTAAAAAATATCAGCGGCATGTTGGAACGGATGAAAGTCTCGATGGAACAAGTCATGCAAAACACCGAGCGCACGGCGCGGATGACGCAAGATCAGGCCGAATCCTTTGAAACCATTACCCATATGGTGGGCGAACTGCAAAAAGTCAGCGAGGAAATGTTGGCGTCGGCGCAGGATTGAGTTACTGGAACATGCGACAAAAATGATCAGAGCTTCTCAATGACTGGAACCATTCGGATCGGTGCATGCGGTTGGGCGGGAGTAATCTCCGGCCCAATTTTTTTATATACAGTGAATTGTTGCTTCTATGCTGGGCTGTTTGCGGCGACGTGGACGCAGCTTTACACTACACTTGACCGAATCAGCGTTTGTTCGGCGAAATGGCGGAAAAAAGTGCTTTGTTTCTGATTTTTTCTGCAAAATCTGTAAACTTTTTATGCGAAAAATGCATAAATTTAAGCATAAACGTCCCTTGAGCAAGGAAAAGCTTTGTGATAGACTGACAAGGTGCGTTCAGACAGGACGCAGGAACATGGTTATGCCCGAGCGGTGGCAGCCAGTAAAGGAGTGAATGGGAAATGAACAAAATTAAAACGGTGTTGGTTGCCAATCGCGGCGAAATTGCCATCCGCGTGTTTCGCGCCTGTTCGGAGCTGGGAATCCGCACGGTGGCGATTTATTCGCAGGAAGATGTGTTGTCGCTGCACCGCTACAAGGCGGACGAGACCTATCTGATCGGTGAAGGCAAAGGGCCGATTGAGGCCTATCTCGATATCGAAGGAAT
>JBGSKE010000561.1:0-2195 GCA_041741355.1 Negativicutes bacterium
CTGCCGTCCATTCCGATTCATTGATGCTGGTCAACACGGTGATGCCGAGCAATTTAGGCCGCGGCAAACCCAGCTGGCTGGATGTTTCGGCAGCAGCTTCCACAGCTGCTCTCATCATTGCTGGACCGCCGGCTGCATGGATCGTAGTCATGGCCGGGGTAAACCGGCACAAGGCTTTTACGCTGCGGGCAACAGTGTTCGGTATGTCATGCAGCTTCAAATCCAAAAACACTTTTTTGCGGTTAGCGGCCATCAGGTCCAGAGCTGCTTCACCCAGGCTATAAAACGATTCCATGCCAATCTTATAATAGCTTACCGCGTCACCGATCTTCACTACCGCATTGTTCACACTTTCCAGCGTTGATAAATCCATGGCAACAATCAGCCGGTCTCTGGCTGTAATCATGACCACTCACTCTCCCGTCTTGATTTGTCCGACCAGTTGGCTAACGTTTCCAATCTGCCGTTGTTCCAGATAACTGGCCAATCCGGCAGCGATGTCTGAAATCGCTTGAGGATTGACGAAATTCGCCGTACCGATTGCAATGGCGCTGGCCCCGGCCAGCAGGAACTCGACGGCATCATTGGCTGTAGCGATCCCGCCCATGCCGATCACGGGAATTTTTACCGCCTGCGCCGTCTGCCAGACCATCCGCAGTGCGACCGGCTTCACAGCCGGGCCTGATAATCCGCCAACCACGTTGCCGAGTACCGGCTTCCAGGTGCGAGTATCAATCGCCATGCCTACCAATGTGTTGATCAAGGACACTGCATCGGCGCCGGCGGCTTCTACCGCCCGGGCAATTTCGGTAATATCGGTCACGTTCGGCGACAGCTTTACAATCACCGGCAGCTTGGTTTTCGCCTTTACTGCCGCTGTCACTTCCGCCGCCGTTTCCGGAATCACGCCGAACGCCATGCAGCCGTGACGCGTATTAGGGCAGGATATGTTCACTTCAATGCCGGCCACGCCGCTTGCATCAAGAACTTCCGCCAGATAGGCATAGTCCTCTTGAACATTGCCGTTAATGTTGACGATGATCGGCGTATCAAGCCGTTTGATCTGCGGCAGTATCTCGCGCAAGAAGACATCGACGCCAGGATTTTGCAAGCCGATGCAGTTGAGCATACCGGCCGGCGTTTCGGCCATCCGTCGCCCGGAATTTCCTTTACGCGGTTCGCGGGTCATCCCTTTGACGACAATCGCGCCAACATCAGCCTGATCAATAAAATCAAGAAACTCTTCGCCAAAGCCAAAGGTCCCGGACGCAGCCATCAATGGGGTTCGCAGCTTGATTCCGGCCAATTCCGTCTGCAGGCATCCACTCACGACCAGTCGACCTCCTCAGACCAAAATACCGGACCATCTTTGCAAACCTGGCGGCTTCCGCCGTCCGCAGCGCCGCAAGTACAGGAAAGGCAGGCGCCCAGGCCGCAGGCCATATGCTCTTCCAATGACACCTGAGTACGAACGCCGGCCATCGTTGCCAAAGCCGCCACTCGTTGCATCATCGGCCGGGGACCGCAGGTCAGCACGCCGTCATATTCTCCCTTCGCCAACAACTCAGGCAATGCATCGGTACAGGCGCCACATAATCCCAGGCTGCCATCATCCGTCGTAACATGAACCTGTTTGCACGACTGCTGGAACAAATCAGTCCAGAACAATTCCTCTTTCGTACGCCCGCCAGCCAGCACCTCGACGGGTTGCGGACAACGACGTTCGGCTGCGAACAACAATGGCGCCAGGCCGATACCGCCGCCAACCAGCAATAATCGCGACCCTGTAATATCAAAGCCACGTCCCAAGGGACCCAAAACATCCAGGCGAGCTCCGACCGGCAAAGCCTCCATTTGCTGCGTTCCACGTCCGACCACCCGATATATCAGCGTCAAATTGCCGCTCGACAAATCGGCGCCGGCAATACTGAGCGGTCGCCGCAACAAAGGATCCATCGCTCCATTCAAGCGAACCATCACAAATTGTCCCGGCGCACACGCAGCAACAACTTGCGGCGACTGCACAACCATCCGGTAAACATCCTTCGACAGCGCCTCATTCGTCAAAACACGCGCCTGTTCGATAAATTTCGTCTTCTGTGCCATGTGCCGCCTCGCTTTCCGTAGTCTTACTTTCGCATCAAAAAACGCCTTTCCCGCGTGTGAGGCACGCAAAAAAGGCATGAACAATCGCA
>JBGSKE010000562.1:0-2677 GCA_041741355.1 Negativicutes bacterium
TCCTGCGATTTCACTGTGACAACCTCGCACACAGACCTCGCTGGCTTTCAAAACAGCCTAACCGAACTGAAGAAAGCAACGGAATGGGGCGCGGAAGCGATTATCAGTCGTGGTGGCACCGCCGCCTACATCGCCGAACACACCGACATCCCCGTCGTGGAAATTCAGGTCACCGCGCTCGATATCCTGCAAGCGTTCCGCCAGGCCAATCTCTCCGCCTCATTGGTCGGCATCGCCGGCAGCGAAAATATCACCTACGAATGCGACAGTCTGAACGATTTCCTTGGCCTGCGACTCAGGCAAATCAGTTTGTCTGACGACCACGACTTCAGTGGTATGCAGCAAGCCGTCAACGAAGGAATCCGCGCCATCGTCGGCGATGCTGTCGCAATCCGCTTCGCAGCATCGATCGGCATCCCCGGTTATTTGATCGAGTCAGGCAAAGCGTCTATCTACAAAGCGATCCGCGAAGCCGTTTCCCTGGTAAAAGTCCGCCGCAGGGAGCAGGCGCGGTCCGAACTGCTGAAAACCATCATTGACGCTTCCGTCGACGGTATCGTGGCCATTGATGACAATTCCAACATCACCCTGATGAACCAGGTCGCCGAAAAGATGTTTCACACCAGCCGCAATGAGGCGGTCGGCGCTCCTGTGGAAACTGTGATTCCTAAAACGCGACTGCCGCAGGTACTGATGACTGGCGAAGCGGAAATCGGCGAAGTGCAGATGATCGGCATCGGAGCGATCGCCACCAAGCGAATCCCTATCAAAGCCGGTCGCAACGTAACCGGCGTGGTCGCCACTTTTCAGGAAGTGTCTCAACTGCAGCGCTTTGAACAGTCGGTGCGTCGCAAGCTTCATGACAAAGGGCTGTCAGCAAAACATCATCTTTACCAGATCATCGGCGAATCCGCCGCCATCGCGAACGCCAAAGAGCTGGCCCGTACTTACGCCGTGACTGACTCAACCGTTCTGATTACCGGCGAATCCGGCACTGGCAAGGAACTTTTCGCCCAGAGCATCCACAATCTCAGCCCCCGTCGCAATTCGTCCTTTGTTGCAATCAATTGCGCCGCGCTGCCAGAAAACCTGCTGGAAAGCGAACTGTTCGGCTATGAAGAGGGGGCCTTTTCCGGCGCAAAGAAAGGCGGTAAAACCGGGTTGGTTGAGCTGGCTCACGGCGGAACGTTGTTTCTGGATGAAATCGCCGAAATGCCGCTGTCGCTGCAATCCCGAATTTTGCGCATGCTACAGGAAAAAGAAGTCATGCGGATTGGCGGCCACAAGGTAATTCCGGTCAATATCCGGATTCTCTGCGCCACCAATCAGGACCTTGATGCACTGGTGGCCGCCGGCCGCTTTCGCGAGGATCTTTATTACAGGCTGGATGTGCTGTCGCTGCACCTGCCGCCGCTGCGCGAACGCCCGTCAGACATCGATTTGTTGGCGGCCCATTTCATCGGCCGCTTCGCCAGCGAACGCGCCTGCGCCGCCAAAACGCTGGCCGATGACGCTCACCGGTTCCTGCTGCAACACAGCTGGCCCGGCAACGTCAGAGAGTTGGCCAACGTATTGGAACGCCTGGTCCTGTTATCACCCGGCAACGTCATCGACCGCAGCGCACTGGAAAAAGCGCTGCCGGCGAGAAAAAGACAAACGGACGTCACGAACACCGCAGCGCAAGACCCCTGGCAGCTCGTCCAGGAATTGCGCCAGGCCGGCCTGGGCGCCCGAAAAATCGCCAAAATCCTCGCCCAGCAGGGCCACGAAATCAAATATTACCAGATTGAGTATAGACTGGACAAAGGGAGAGCCCGCTAGGTAGCCCCCTTTGTCCAGTCTATTTTGTTACGGCTTTTACGATCCGGCACAGCCTCGCCGCCGCCGGCTCGATCAGCTGTGCTCCGGTCGCCATGCATTCATCCAGCGACAGCGGTCGGTCGCAGATGCTCATCACGGCATCAACCCCCTGCACCAGCACATCATCGGCTCCATCACCCAAGCCGCCGGAAATGCAGAACACGGGTACGCTATGCGTTTTGGCGACTTTGGCAACACCGACCGGAGCTTTGCCGAACGCGGTCTGAAAATCGGTCCGCCCTTCCCCAGTGATCACAAAATTAGCATCACGAACGATGTCGGAAAAACCGACGGCGTCCAATACTATTTCCACGCCAGGCTTCAACTGCGCCGGGGTAAAGAACATTAGTCCCGCGCCCAACCCGCCGGCTGCTCCGGCGCCGTCTTTTTCCGCCACATCGCGCCCGGTCGCCTGCTTTGCACAGCTTGCGTATTTTGCCAGCCCCGCATCCAGTTGCTGCACCATTTCCGGCGTCGCCCCTTTTTGCGGCCCGAATACCGCCGATGCGCCACGAGTGCCGCATAGGGGATTATCCACATCGCAGGCGACAACAATCTCGGTGTTTTTTAAGCGTGGATCCAGACCGGTCGTATCGATTTGGCATATCTCAGCCAACGAACCGCCGCCTGCCGCAACTTCCTGTCCTGCTGCATCGAGAAAGCGAACGCCCAGCGCCCGGGCCATCCCTGTTCCACCATCATTGGTGGCGCTGCCTCCGATGCCGATAATGATTTTGGCCAACCCTTCCGCCAGCGCCGCCTTAATCAGTTCTCCCGTGCCATAGGTCGTCGTGACCCGCGAGTCACGCTTCTCTTT
>JBGSKE010000563.1:0-5430 GCA_041741355.1 Negativicutes bacterium
ATGGGAACTGCCGCCCAACGGACATGGCCTGGTAACGTTGCTAGCCCTGAATATTTTACAGGGGATCGAGTTTGCGCAAAAAGAAGACGTCGATACTTATCATAAACAGATTGAAGCGATAAAATTGGCGTTTGCCGATGGGTTGAAGTATATCGCTGATCCACGGCAGATGCGGGTTGACGTGGCAGACCTGCTCACCGCCGCTTATGCGACGGAGCGGCGTAAACTGATTGGTTTTGAAGCTGCGCTGCCGGTAGCCGGCAAACCCGCTAAAGGCGGCACTGTTTACCTGGCAACTGCGGACCGCGAGGGGAATATGGTTTCCTACATTCAGAGCAATTATATGGGGTTTGGTTCGGGGCTGGTCGTGCCGGGAACCGGGATTGCGCTGCACAACCGAGGCTGTAATTTCTCTCTCGATCCCGCGCATGCCAATGCGTTGGCGCCGGGAAAACGACCCTACCACACAATTATACCCGGTTTTTTGACCAAGGACGGTCGGGCGATTGGCCCGTTCGGCGTGATGGGCGGATTTGTCCAGCCGCAGGGGCACCTGCAGGTGGTGACGGGCATGGTGGATTTTGGCCTGAATCCGCAGGCGGCGCTCGATGCGCCGCGTTGGCAATGGCTGAAGGACAAGACGGTCGAACTGGAAGCCGGTTTTCCGGCGGAAATCGCCGCAGAACTTGCGGCCAGGGGACACGACATTCAATGGGCGAGAGAAAACCTTCACCTGGGTCGCGGCCAGATCATCCTGCGCGATGAAGACGGCGTTCTAGCCGGCGGTACCGAGCCGCGGACCGATGGGACGGTTGCGGCCTGGTGAGACTAAGCGGAAACAGGAAGGCAGGCGGCTGAAAAGATGGAAACGATGAATATTGCCGACATCCCGGCAATTCGGCTGGGCAATGCGCAAAACTTTACGGCGGCCACAGGCTGCACGGTAATCCTTTGTCCGGCAGGAGCTACAGCCGGTGTCGATGTGCGTGGCGGTGCGCCAGGAACGCGGGAAACTGATTTGCTCAAACCGGAGAACCTGGTGGAAAAAATCCACGGCTTGGTACTGGCTGGCGGCAGCGCATTTGGTCTTGACGCTGCTGGCGGAGTGATGCGCTATCTTGAGGAAAAGGGGTTCGGTTTTGACGTGGGCGTGGCGCGAGTGCCGATCGTACCGGCGGCGGTCCTGTTCGATCTGCCCTGCGGCGATGCACGGGCACGTCCGGATCAGGCGATGGGCTATCAGGCCTGTCTGAACAGTGAACGGGAAGCATTTGCCACCGGTTCGCTGGGCGCTGGCACTGGCGCGACCGTCGGCAAGGTCTTTGGCATGGAGCGAGCGATGAAAGGCGGACTCGGCGCGCATTGCGTAAAAATTGGCGATTTGATGGTGGGCGCGCTGGTGGCGGTCAATTGTCTGGGTGACGTAATTGACCCGGCCACTGGCCGCATTGTGGCCGGCGCGTTTCAACCGGAGCCGTTCCGGTTTCTCGATAGTGAAGCGGGATTGCTGCAGCAGTGCGAACAAACTGGCAACCGGTTTACTGGCAATACGACCATCGGCGCCATTATTACCAACGCTAACCTCACGAAAGCCCAGGCCACGAAAGTATCATCCATGGCCCACGACGGCTACGCCCGGACGATGCGGCCAGCCCATACGTTGCTTGATGGCGACACGATTTTCACTCTGTCGGTGGGGAACGTTGCTGCCGACATTTCAGCGGTCGGCGCCATGGCGGCAAAAGTAATGGAACAGGCTGTGCTGGCTGCCGTTCAGTCAGCCGCATCATTGGCCGGGTTCTCCAGTTGTCAGGACATCCGGGATTTGTCGGCGGAGGCAGTGAAATGAGGGAATTGGCGACCGGTCGGCTGACATTTGATGAGAACGCAATTTATATTGTCGGCAACGCGAAATCATCGCAGAATAATCCGATCACCCAGCTGTACGGACAATTTTTTATTGGCTTTGTTGTTGAGAAACCGGCAGGAAAAATCCTGGCCTGCGGTGTATCGGCGACGATTAGTGTGACCAGCGATTTTGTCAGCAGTTTGTTTGTCGGGCGCTCCTTGCTTGATGATGCGGAAAGCGTGAAAAAACTGCTGGAAAACCGCTATTTCGGCTCCTCGCAAAAGGCGATTCTGGTAGCGTTTAAAGATGCTCAGAAGAAATATAACCAGATTTTAAGTGGTCAGACGGTCGATTTAAGTGATTAAATCATTTTTTGCGAAAAGATATCAGAAAAAGGAGGAATTTGTCTGACTTTGTCTAATTCTATCTGAGGCAGATTGAAAAGTCCGCCGCAGACGGATAGGGAGCTGCTTTGTTTACCTGCACGCCGAACGGGAAGTCCCACCCCGGCCTGGACGTAAATGAAATCCAGCAGGCAAGCCTTTTACCGAGGCTTGGCCTTGCTGGATTTTTTTAATGCCAAAAATTAAGGAGGAATTTATTTTGGGTATTGTTATCTCGTTGATCGTCACGTTCTGGATGGGGTATTTGATCGTCAAGAAGTACAAGCCGCAACCGGTTCTGTTCATCGCTGGCCTAATCCTAATGTTTTCGGCTGTGTTCCTGGGGCTGGGGAAAATTCTGCCGGTGAAAGAAAGCACTGGTTTTGTCCTGTTCGATGCATTTGAATTTATCAAGAAAACTTTCAGTTCGCGGGCCGGCGGTCTGGGTCTGAACATCATGGCGGTGGCCGGTTTTGCCCGCTATATGGATCATATCGGGGCCAGCAAGGCGCTGGTCAAACTGACGATCACGCCGCTACTGGCATTGCGCGCGCCATATCTGGTCATGGCGGCCGCCTGGATTCTCGGCATGATGCTGGGGTTGGCGATTAATAGTGCGTCCGGCCTAGCAATGCTGCTGATGGTCACCGTGTTCCCGATTCTGATCAGTCTCGGCGTCAGTCGTCTGTCGGCAGTGGCTGTGATTGCTACCACACTTTGTCTGGATTGGAGTCCAAGCGACACAGGGACCTTGCTTGCCGCGAATACCGCCGGCATTGATCCGGTTACCTACTGGGTCCAGTATCAGGTGCCGATCGCCGCAGTGGTAATTCCAGTAGTTGCGGTGCTGCACTACTTTACCCAGAAGTGGATGGACAAGCGCGACGGCCATGTGGTGCAGGCAAGCGAACTGGTGTCGGTGAAAGATAAAGACGGCGACCCGGAAAAACTGCCGCCGATGTTTTACGCCATCCTGCCGGTAATTCCGCTGGCATTGATTCTATCGTTCAGTAATCTGTGGATTTCCTGGATCAAAATGGACATTATCAAGGCGATGTTTATCGGCCTGGCGATCGGCATGATTGTGGAGTATGTCCGGGTTCGCGACGGCAAGAAAGTGCTGGCCGATATCCAGGTATTCTTCGACGGGCTGGGGATGCAGATGGCCAATGTCATCACCTTGATTGTGGCCGGTGAAACCTTTGCCAAAGGTCTGGTGACAATTGGCACAATCGACACGATTATTCAGTCGGCGCAAACCTCCGGCTTTGGCGCTGCCGGCATGATTTTGGTCATGATTACAATCATTGCCGTTTCCTCGGTATTGATGGGTTCCGGTAATGCTCCATTCTTTGCCTTTGCCGCACTGACGCCGACCGTGGCCGCCAAAATGTCGGTTGCGCCTGTCGTCATGCTGTTGCCGATGCATTTTGCCGCCAGTGCCGCCCGGGCCATGTCGCCGATTACCGCTGTTATCGTCGTCGCTTCCAGTATGGGCGGCGTTTCCCCGTTTGATGTCGTCAAACGGACCGCTATCCCGATGGCTGGTGCGCTGATTACGCTGGTGGCGGCCAACTTCATTTTTTTCTATTAAGATCTATAGATTCAGTGAAGTGTTGCTTTATGGTAAAATCTGCGTAGTAACGGCAGAGGAGGCAAGGAATGTACGCAATTGATTTGCACTGTGACACAATGAGTAAACTGGTCGAGTTGGGGCCGACGACTCTGCTGCGTGAAAATGACCTGAATGTGGATATCGGCAAACTTCAAGCCGGTAATTTCGCGGCGCAGTTTTTTGCCCTGTTCATCGATATGGCGAAGACGGAGAATCCACTGGAATATTGCCTGCGTATGCTGGACCGATTTCATCTGGAATTGGCGGCAAATCAAGATAATATCCGTCTGGCGACCAATCAGGCTGAGTTGCTGAAAAATCAGTCTGAGGGGAAAATATCGGCATTCCTGACCATCGAGGAAGGCGGGGCCCTAAAAGGCAGCCTGAGCAATTTGCGCAACTTTTATCGTCTGGGCGTCCGGTTGCTGACACTGACCTGGAACTATCCAAATGAGCTCGGTTTCCCCAATGCCCTGGCAGACTGTCGAGGCAAAGGGCTGACCGAATTTGGCCGGGAAGTGGTGGCGGAGATGAACCGACTGGGGATGCTCGTCGATGTTTCCCACCTGTCGGATCAGGGTTTTTATGATGTTGCGGCAACATCAAGACACCCATTTGTTGCATCGCACTCCAATGCCCGTGCCATTACCGGCCATACTCGCAATCTGACCGACGACATGATCCGGCTGTTGGCGGAAAAAGGCGGTGTGACTGGCTTGACCTTCGCTCGGTCATTTTTAGCGGAGCCGCCGAATTGTCGGGTGGAGGATATGGTGCGGCATGTCAAACATATCTACCAAGTGGGCGGGATTGATGTCATTGCCATCGGTTCGGATTTCGACGGAACCAAACCACCGCTGGAAGTGGCGGACAGCAGTGAAATCGGCAAGCTGATCACGGGGCTGGCGCAGGCAGGTTTCAGTGACGCTGAACTGGAACAAATCTGCTATGGCAATGCGATGCGAGTGATACGCCAGGTTCTGGGCTGAAGACTATAGCCCGCGCAGCAAAAGACTACAGAGTTTCGTGTTTAGCACGAGACCTGTAGTCTTTTAACTAATGCAACTATTTATTTGCCCAACGCAGGGAGAGCAGAGCAGATCCTATTTTGCTTTCAAAACTTCGATCGCCTTATCCAGTTGCGGATCGTTTTTGACAGCTTTGTCTTTGGGCATTTCCACCAGGATGTCCGGTTCGATGCCTTTGCCGTGAATCGAGCGATCTTTCGGCGTATGGTATTCGGCGATCGTGATTTTTACCGCCGAATCCTTGTCGAGCGGAATGATCCTTTGGACGGAACCTTTACCAAAGGTTTTGACGCCGATCAGTTTTCCGGCGCCGGTGTCCTGAATGGCGCCGGCGACGATTTCCGAAGCACTGGCGCTACCGCCGTTAATTAGCACGACTAGGGGAATGGTGGGCTTATCCAGCTGCGATTCTGAAGTTTCCCGCGTGCCGTCTTTGCCGATGACGGAAACGATCGGACCTTGTGGAACAAGCAAACTGGCTACTTTCACGCTTTCGCCGATCAAGCCGCCCGGATTGTTGCGCAAGTCCAGAATCAGCGATTTCATCCCTTGTTC
>JBGSKE010000564.1:0-2693 GCA_041741355.1 Negativicutes bacterium
TTGATTGCCCGAACTCCCGCTGTGCCGTCGCTGCCGGTTCCCGACAAAATGATGCCGATGGCCCGTTCGTGCTGGTCAGTGGCCAGGGAGCGAAAGAAGAAGTCGATCGGCAGCCGCTGCCCTCTTGGCGCAGCCGGTTCCAATAATTGCAGCGCGCCATTTAAAAAAGCCATGTCGCGATTCGGCGGAATGATATAAGCGTGGTTAGGCTGTACGATCATTCCATCCGCTACTTCACATACCTGCATGCGGGTGTAGCGTTGAATCAGTTCATTGAGAATACTTTTGTGGTCGGGGGCCAGGTGTTGTACCAATACAAAAGCCATGCTGCTGACATTGTCAGCAGGCATGGCTGAAAAGAAGGCTTCAAAAGCGGAAAGACCACCGGCAGAGGCGCCAATGCCGACGATAGGAAAGCTGTGGGGCGAGGAAACAGGCGGCCCGGTCTCAGCCTTATTCGCCCGATTGATTCTGTGCAGCTGCCTGAGCTGGGTCTGTTTGTTGGTTGGCATGAGACCTCCCGTACAGACTATGGTCTGTCTTGTTTCAGTATAACACGTCTGAAAAAATGCTGTGTCGCAACAACGAGCGAAGCGCCTGCATACAGAACCCAGCAACGCCCGTTTTAAAGACGAAAAATTGTGAAATTTTAGCTTGCGTGATATATTGGAGTCGACGATCAGTCATGGTTTCGATCTGAAAAAGTGGTGGAGGTCCAAGTCAATGACAAAGCAAAACACCTGGAGCGAAGGCGCCTTGCGCCGGCGGGCGGAAGAAATCGCCAAAAGAAATGAAATGCAAGCGGCGCTTCAGTTGCCGGACTTTCCGCTTGAAGACGCCGCATCCATTCTACATGAACTACGGGTTCATCAAATTGAGCTGGAAATGCAAAATGAGGAGCTATTGCGATCGCAGCAAGAACTGGAAGCTTCCCGCGCTTGCTATTTTGAGCTGTACAATTTTGCGCCGGTCGGTTATTTGACTATCAGCGACAAAGGGATCATTACCAAAGCCAATCTGGCCTTTGCGACGTTGCTGGCGATTCCGCTGAAAACGCTGGTTAAGCATCCGTTTACCCAGTTCATTTTCCGTGAAGATCAGGATGTGTACTATTTTTGGCGTAAAACACTGAGGGAAACTGCTGAACCGCAAGTCTGCGAGCTGCGGTTGCAACAGAATGACGGAGCTTCGATATGGGTCAGGTTGATTGCCAATCTGGCCAAAGACAACTTGGGAGTTGCCGAAATTCGTACGGCTGTGAGCGATATCACTGAACCAAAGAAAATTCAGCAGGAACTGGCTACTGCTAATCGCAAAATTGAAGAAGCGTCCAAAGCCAAGACAGTTTTTCTCGCCAATATGTCGCATGAATTGCGTACGCCGCTCAACTCGATTATCGGTTTTTCTGAAGTCTTACAAGACAAACTGTTTGGTCCCCTGAACGAAAAACAGACCGTGTTTATCGCTAACATCCTAAATAGCGGACGGCATTTGCTTAGCCTGATCAATGACATTCTCGACATCAGCAAGGTGGAAGCAAGCAAAATGGAACTGGAGCTGTCCAGGGTAAATTTGACGGAACTGTGCCAGGGGACCGTCGCCATGTTTAGCGAAAAAGCCCGTAAACAGCAGATCACATTGTCTTATACGGTCGATCAGAGTATGGACGATGTGGTTGTGGTTGCTGACGGGCGAAAAATAAAACAGATTTTGTACAACCTGGTCGACAATGGCATCAAGTTTAATCTGCCGCAGGGATTTGTTGCGATTTCGGTTGAAAAAGCGAGCGGAGCCATAGCGCCTAAGGCGGTGCAGATTGTGGTGGAAGACGGCGGTATCGGGATTGCTGACGAAGACCAAGCGAAACTGTTTTTGCCATTTAGCCAATTGGCCCAATCCTATTATGACAAGCAAACCGAAGGAACCGGATTGGGCTTGGCGTTGACCAAGCATCTGATAGAACTGCACGGCGGAACGATTACGTTGCAGGGAGAATTCGGCAAAGGTTGCCGTTTCATCGTGTTACTGCCGCTCACTCAGGAAAAATAGGCTAAGGAGAACCGACATGGCAAAGACGATTCTGGTTGTGGAAGATAATGAACTGAATCTGCAATTAATGGTCGCGTTACTCGGGCATTATGGATACGAGGTGTTGGAAGCCCGCAACGGGGCCCAGGCGGTGTTGATCGCCCGCCGCCAGCCGATTGATCTGATTTTGATGGATATGCAGATGCCGATTATGAGTGGCTATGAAGCCGTAAAAATGCTGCGGAGCGAAGAAAAAATCGCCGGCATAAAGATCATTGCTGTCACTTCTTTTGCGCTGTCCGAGGAAAAAGACAAGATTTTGGCTACCGGCGTGGACGGGTTCATTGCCAAACCAATTGATACGCGTGAGTTTCCCCGTGTTATTGCGCAGATGCTCGAAAGTAACCCCAGCGTACAGGGAGAATGAGATGAAACAACAAGCCAAAGTTATGGTGGTCGATGATAATCCGATCAACCTTAGCCTAATGGAAGCGATGCTGGCGCCGGAAGGCTATAACCTGATTCTTTGTGAGTCTGGCGCTGCCTGTCTGGCGGCGGCAGCGGCTGATTTGCCTGACATCATTTTGCTCGACGCCATGATGCCCCAAATGGACGGGTTTCAGGTGGCCAGGCGGCTCAAAACGCAGGCTAACAGCCGGGCGATC
>JBGSKE010000565.1:0-2320 GCA_041741355.1 Negativicutes bacterium
CAGAATACAGCCCGCATCCTCGATGCTTACCGCAAACATCAGGTATCCGACTACGATTTTCGCCAGACCACCGGTTATGGTTATGGCGATCAGGGACGCGACAAATTGGCTGCTGTCTGGGCCGATGTTTTTGGCTGCGAAGATGCGTTAGTGCGGCCACAGTTCGTTTCCGGCACCCATGCGCTGGCAACGGCGCTGTTCGGTGTTCTGCGCCCTGGTGATGAATTGTTGTCACTGACCGGTACCCCCTACGACACGCTGTGTACGGTCATCGGCCAGCCCAAGCAAGTGCCTGGTTGTTTGAAAGAATTCGGCGTCACTTATCGCGAAACGCCCTTTGAACAGGCACTGAGTCCGGCAACCGTCGGTGCAGCCTTGCGCCCGGAAACCAAACTGGTGTTGATTCAGCGTTCCTGTGGCTATAGTTTGCGACAGTCCTTGTCCGTTGCCGAAATAGGCGCAATTTGCGGTGCAATCAAAGCCATCCGGCCGGATTGCGTAATCATGGTCGACAATTGTTATGGTGAGTTTACGGAAACCTGCGAGCCGACGGCGGCGGGGGCAGACCTGGCAGTCGGCTCACTGATCAAAAACCCGGGCGGCGGCATCGCGCCGACAGGCGGTTATATTGCCGGCAGAACCGATCTGGTCGAACTCGCGGCAAGCCGATTGACTGCACCGGGAATCGGTGCGGAAGTCGGCTCTTCGCAAGATGGCTACCGCCTCTATTATCAGGGTTTGTTTTTGGCGCCGCACACCACTTCGCAGGCTTTAAAAAGCGCTTTGTTCGCCGCTGAATTTTTCGCGTCGTTAGGCTATCCGGTGCATCCGGCAGCAAATACGACACGTTTCGACATTATTCAGGCGATCGAATTAGGCACGGCGGCCAAATTGACTGCCTTTTGCCGCGGTTTGCAAAAATACTCGCCAGTCGATTCCCATCTTAAGCCGGAACCGGCCCCGATGCCTGGTTATCCTGACCCGGTAGTGATGGCGGGCGGGACTTTTATTCAAGGATCATCGATCGAACTGAGCGCCGATGGCCCGTTGCGGGCTCCATATGCCATATATTTGCAGGGCGGGTTGACTTTTGAACACTCGTTGCTGGCACTGCTGGGAGCAGCGACGGAAATGGGGCAGTCCGCATAGAACGAAAGAGGATTTGACAGCTGTTTGTCGAATGATAGAATTTATATGATGTTTGAATTACTGAGTTGCTTGGTAATTGCGGGATTAGTTGGCGTTTTGGCGCTAACGAAGCGCTGGATTCATTTGCCGTTTCGTCTCCGCACCCTATATTGGTGCGGAGGTTTTTCATATCTATTATTGCTGGGCTTACCGCGTTTTTTCATTTGGCCATCGTCAAACACGTTGATTCATATTGCATTTACCGTTTGCGTTGCCGTTATTTTCGCCTGGATATTGGCATATCATCAACAAGATGATTAACAATAAATTCGAGATTGCGATGGGAAGTGTCTTGTGGTGTTTTGGGGTCTGAAATCGCGTAAACATCAGTTGGGGTTGCTATTCGGCATATTGTTGTTATTGGCCGTGGTCGGTTTGTTTGCTGCTGACCAGGCAGTTTTGCGCGATAACCGGATTTTGCCGAATGTTTATGTCGCGTATATTGATGTCGGCGGTCTGACGCGTGAAGAAGCCGAAGTCAAACTCCTGGAAGCGATGCGCTCAACTTCCGGAACGCCGGTGATGCTGACGGATCAACGGGAAGTCTGGTTTGTTCCACCGCAGAATATCGATTTTAGATTGGATATCAAAAAAACCGTGAATGCATGTATGGAATTCGGCCGCGGCAACGAATTCATGCAGCGTTGGCATGACCGCCTGGCCGCGCGAAAACAAGAATTATACCTGCCCATCCAAGTCGAGTTGAACAAAGATAAACTGACCGGCATACTTAAAGAATTGGCTCCGCAGACGAATCGAAAAGCCCGTGATGCGGCCCTGCTTGTGCTGGTTAAATCCAAAAATGTCGCGCTGCTGCCGGCTGTTGAAGGCCGCAGCCTGGATATAGCTGAAACAGTCGACGCTGCTTTCGCCGAGCCGCAAATGCAGCTGGCGTTTGTTGTTGACCTGAAATTCAACAAACAGTCGCCCAAAATTGGCGACGCCAATTTCGCCGGCATCAATGAGATGCTTGCTTTATATTCTACCCATTTTAAAGCCTGGGACTATGACCGCAATGAAAACTTGCGGCTGGCAACGCGACGAATTCATGGAACACGGCTAAACCCCGGCGACGTTTTTTCCTACAATAAAATTGTTGGCAATCGAACGCAGCAACAAGGGTTCCGCATGG
>JBGSKE010000566.1:0-6440 GCA_041741355.1 Negativicutes bacterium
CCTGACGCTGTGGATTTTTGTGGCGATGGCTCTCGGCGTGGGGATCGGCTATGGGGTCCCAGGCGTGGCGGCATGGCTGGATGCGCTTTCGATCGGCACGACCTCAATTCCGATTGCGATCGGTCTGATCGTGATGATGTATCCACCGCTGGCTAAGGTGAAGTACGAGGAACTGGGCAAAGTGTTCCGCAACGGCAAGGTGGTGACCCTGTCGCTGGTGCAGAACTGGATCATCGGACCGGTGCTGATGTTTGCCCTGGCGATCATTTTTCTGCCGGACATGCCGGAATATATGGTAGGGCTGATTCTGATCGGCCTGGCCCGCTGCATCGCGATGGTCATCATCTGGAACTCGCTGGCCGATGGCGACAACGAATATGCGGCGGCGCTGGTGGCGCTCAACTCGATTTTTCAGTTGCTTTTGTATTCGTTCTTCGCCTACTTTTTCATCAGCGTACTGCCGGGCTGGATCGGCTTCAAGGGCATGACCATCCAGGTGTCGATGAAAGACGTGGCGATGAGTGTGGCAATTTACCTGGGCATTCCTTTTGTCGCCGGCTTTCTCACGCGGCAATTCCTGTTGCCGGCCAAAGGGCGTGACTGGTACGAAAACCATTTCATTCCCAAGATCAGCCCACTGGCATTGATTTCGCTGCTGTTCACGATCGTGATCATGTTTTCGCTGAAAGGCAGCTATATCGTGAAACTGCCGATGGATGTAGTACGGATTGCGATTCCGTTGATCATTTACTTTGCCATCATGTTCGCCGTATCTTTCTATATGAGCTGGAAACTCGGCGTGAACTACGAGCAGACCACGACGCTTTCGTTTACGGCGGCCAGCAATAATTTTGAACTGGCAATTGCGGTGGCGGTGGCGATTTTCGGCATTAACTCCGGGCAAGCCTTCGCCGCGGTCATCGGCCCGCTGATTGAGGTGCCGGTGATGATTGCCTTGGTCAATGTAGCGCTGCATTTCCGAGGAGCGTTCAAAAAGAATCGGTGGAGTATGCGTTGAACCATGGAAAAATGTTCATTAGACTTTGAACAAATTTATCGTGAATTCTATCCGCCAATCCACCTCTATCTGATTCGCATCGTTGGTCAGAAGGAAGCGGAAGATTTGGCGCAGGAAGTGTTCATCAGGGCCGGACAGTCGCTGGACGCGTTCCGCAATGAGGCGCAGGTTTCAACCTGGCTGTACCGTATTGCCACCAATGCGGCCATCGACCGGATGCGGCAGCCAACTTATCATCGCGAATCTGGCTTGGAATCAATAGAAACAGAAGTGACCGGCGACGAGCAATCATTGGAAAACGATGCTCTGCGGCGGGCGACAAACGACTGTATTCGCGGCGTTATCGACGGTTTGCCGGAAAACTACCGTGTACCGGTGATTCTGAGCGAACTGCAAGGGTTGTCGAATCAGCAGATTGCCGAGGTGCTGGGACTGAGCCTGGATGTGGTCAAAGTTCGCCTGCACCGCGGCAAAGCGAGGCTAAAACGGGAATTGCAGAACTACTGCCAGTTTTCCCGTGACGAACGAAATGAACTGACCTGCGACCCAAAGAAAATTTTTGTTGAATCATTACCGTCAGGGAACCTCTGATAGAAATTGCACCAAAGCCGTTGCGTCTGCAAATGACTGCAACGGTTTTTTTATTTGCTACAGGTGTATCTTTTTGGCCGCCGGCTTCGTCTAAAGAAATGAAGGGAGGTGAATGCGATATGAGTTTGAGCAACAGAGAAACGGCGCTGATTTCTATCGGAGTATCAGTTGGCGTCAATTGTATGCCCTGTTTGCAGCATTGCGTAGCCGAGGCCAGGAAACTGGGGATCACTGAACAGGAAATGCGGGATGCGGTCAATGTCGGCAAGGTCGTGCGAAGTGGCGCGATAAATAAAATGAACCGCTATATTGACGGGCTATTGGAGGATGCAGCTGCCGTTTTTGAGCCGGCAGAAAGCGATTGCGGCTGTGGCTGCGCTGGCACAGAAAAATAATCGTATGGATCGAGGTGAGACAAATGGGCTGGGGTCCTTATTGGGGAATGAATCCGGGTTTTCCCTGGTTTATGTTGATTATGCCGGTGTTGTGTTTGGGAATGATGTTCTTCTTTTGCCGGAGCGGATTTCGCCGCGATCAAGGGAGGGCGTCTGCCTGTTGGAGTCGCTGGAATCATCATGATGGGTTGGCTGACGAAGTCGTTGCACTGCGCAAAGAAGTGGAATTGTTGAAACAGAAAAATCGATAATGGAGGAAAAATGATGAACAACGATTGCGGAAAAACGAGCGGTGGCGCCCGCGTGTGCCCGGAAGGCGCCCGTTACGTGGAAAAGATTCTCGCCGGGCCGCCCCGAACGGCAATCCTAGCCTGTGAAGGCGGTTGTCTCAAAGGCGAAGTGGCGCGTGTTGCCGCGAATATGCTGGCCTATCAACTGGAGCGGGAAGCTTCGGTCAGAATCTGCCTCGGTGATGCCGTTACCGGTGAGTCCGGTTTTGTGAAGCTACTGGAAGAGGCGCCGAGAATCATTGTGATTGAAGGTTGCTTTTTACATTGCGGTTCGCAGATCGTGAAGACCCGGCTGCGGGATTTTGCGCCGGAAATTGTTGAATCCAGCCGATTCCTGCACTTTGACCGGGACAAGTATTTTGAAATCTTTGATTTGCCGCGTGCTGAAATTGAGCAGTATGCGAAAACGGTTGCCGAACATGTGCAGCAGATAAAGTTTCGCGGTGTTTCCGATGCGTCTGCAGAGATGGCGCAGGGATGCGGCGGATGCTCTGGGTGCAAGTAAGCAACCGTCATTAAGCAAATCGATCGGGTAAAGTTGTCAGCAAGCCGCCTTTCAGGCGGTTTTTCCTGTTTTCTGCAAAAACAAACGCGCATTTTAAAATAAGGGCGCCATGCAGGAAGGCTGGGCCAAAGCGTCGAAGCTTTCAGCACTGGTTTACCTTTCAATAATCCAAGGTTAAAAGAAACAAAGGAGCACTAGTGTGAAGCGGTTTACCTGGATTGGCCTGATTGCTGGAGTTCTCATACTGGCCGGCTTGCTGGCGGGTTGCGCCGCGCCTGCTGTTAAATCGGTCCGGTTGCAGGATCCGGAGGCCCGCATGCCGCTGACTGCGCCAAAGGCGACCGGGACAACGCCGTTTCGCGTGGCGGTTTCCTCCATTCTCTCGCCGATGGAAACACTGGACGGTTATGAGCCGCTGCTGAAATATCTTGAAGTGCGGCTAGACCGTCCGGTTGTTTTGCTACAGCGCCGTACTTATCAGGAAGTGAATCAGCTGTTGCAGGAGCGGGGCGTCGATCTCGCCTTCGTCTGCAGCGGCGGATATACGGCGGGGCAGGGGATGGAGCTGTTTGCCATGCCGGAAGTGCGGGGGCACCGGACCTATCAGTCCTACATCATCGTCCGCAGTGCGCTGCCGGCCGGATCGCTTGCGGCGCTGAAGGGACATTCGTTTGCTTTTACCGACCCGCTGTCTTTTTCCGGGCACATGGCGCCGCAGTCGATGTTGATCGCGCAACAAATTGCGCCGCAAAGTCACTTTAGCCGCAGTTTCTTTACCTTCAGCCACGACAATTCGATTCGTTCGGTAGTGGAAGGGCTGGTGGACGGAGCAGCAGTGGATAGCATGATTTACGACCGGATCCTGGCTCAGCGACCAGAATGGGCCGGCAAAGTGCGAATCATCGAGAAATCGCTGGCAGTCGGCAATCCGCCGGTGGTAGTGCCGCAGGGTCTCGATACGGCGTTTAAACAAAAAGTCCAAGCGATTCTGCTGCACATGCATGAAGACACGGCTGGCAAAGCGGCCTTGCGTCGTCTGGACTACGACCGGTTCATCCTGCCGGAACCGAAACTGTATGAACCGCTCCAACCGATCTGGCAAGCGGTGCGGGAGTTGCTATGAGACTGCTTAGCCGCCTGAATTTTTTCAGCAGGATGGCATTAACACTGTCACTGCTACTGCTGTTTCTCGGCGCGATTTCGCTCTGGCAGACCCGCCAGACAATCGCCAGCCTGTTTTTTGAACAGCAGGGGCAACGCGGCCAGTCTCTGGCGGGGCTTGCGGCGGCGCGGGCCGCCAGCCTGATCCTGGTCAACAACCAGTATGATCTGTATGAACTGCTGCGCGATATGCAGCAGACCAACGCCGATGTGCGCTATCTGTTCGTAATCAGCCAGGATGGCGTCGTGCTGGCGCATACGTTTTCCGGCGGGTTTCCGGTCGATTTGCTGGAGGTGAACACGCCGTCGACCCTGGGCCAGGGGCAGTCGCTGCTGCTGGATACCGAGGAGGGCAGGGTGCTTGATGTAGCGGCGCCGATCATGGATGGGCGGCTGGGCCGGGTACATGTGGGGCTGAGCGACCGCGGCCTACAGACGGTGCTTGCCGAAACGACCCGGCAGCTGTGGCTGGATACGGTGTTGGTGCTGATTGTTGGCGGAATTGCCGCGTTTCTCTGGGCCAGAAACCTGACCGCGCCGGTGCGTGAACTGGCGCAGGCGGCAGCGGCGATGACCCGCGGCGACATGAGCCAACGGGCAAAAGTATTATCCGGCGACGAGCTGGGCCAGCTGGCGGTGACTTTTAATACGATGTCGGAACATGTGGCGGAATTGGTGCAGGAACTGCGGCGCAAGGAAGAAGTCCGCACCCTGCTGCTGCAAAAGGTGATCGGCGCGCAGGAAGAGGAACGCAAACGAATTTCCCGCGAACTGCACGACCAGACAGGCCAGACGCTGACTTCGCTGATGATGGGGTTAAAATGCCTGGAGGACAATTCGCCGGTCGGTAGCCGTTGCCATCTGGATGAGCTGCGCCAGACGGTGCGGCGGACGCTGGATGATCTGCACCGGCTGTCGCTGGAACTAAGGCCGCCGCTACTGGACGATATGGGTCTGCAGGCGGCGGTTGGCCGCTATGTGGAGCAGTGGCGCGAGCTGCACCGGCTGGATGTGGAGATGCATATCCGCTGGGAATGCCCCGAACGGCTCAGCCACGCAGTGGAAGTTGCCGTGTACCGGATCGTGCAGGAAGCGCTGACCAATGTTGCGAAGCACGCGAACGCCTCGCATGTCAGTGTGGTGTTGAGCTGTGAAGGCGATAAGTTGTCGGTGGTCGTGGAAGATGACGGCTGCGGTTTTGATACCAACTCAAAACCGCAGGAGGCCGGCGACCGGCTCGGTCTGTTTGGCATGGAAGAACGGGCGCAGCTGGTGGGCGGCAGTCTGGCGGTCGAAGCTTCGCCGGGGCAGGGGACCGCCGTGTATCTGAGGGTGCCGGTGCGTTGTCAGGAGGGGGAATTGGCATGAAAAAAATCCGGGTCATGATCGTGGACGATCATGCGATGATCCGTTCCGGTTTAAAAGTTTTACTGGCCAATTGTCAGGACATCGAAGTGGTGGCAGAGGCGGGAGATGCGGAAGCGGCGCTGCCGCTGATCGGCGAGTGTGCGCCGGATATCGTGCTGCTGGACATATCGCTGCCTGGCATTAGCGGGCTGGAATGCGTGCGGAGTATTCGCCGCGACCATGCGGCGGTGCGGGTGATTCTGCTGACGATGCATGAAGACCCGCGCTATCTGCAGGAAGGGGTGGCGGCAGGTGCAGCCGGCTATGTGATGAAAAAAGCAGCGGATGATGTGCTGTATCAAGCGATTCGCAGCGTGCAGGCCGGGCAGCTGTTTTTGCCGGCCTGTATGGCGGCGGAGCTATGGCAGGCGGGAAATGGCAAGGCTGAGACGGTGCAGGCGAGCCGCCCGCTCAGCGAGCAGGAAACCAAGGTGTTGACTCTGATTGCGCGAGGCTTTTCCAATGCGGAAATCGCCACGGAGCTCGTGATCAGCGTCAAGACGGTCGAGACCTACAAAGCTCGCCTGCTGGAAAAGCTGAATGTGACGAAGCGGTCGGAATTGGTCAAGTACGCGATCGAGCAAGGGTTGCTGTAAAAATAAGTTGGATTGGAAAAGCTGTGTGCGAACTGTGAAAAAGTTCTCACGCAGCTGTTTTGTTTTCCAGGGAAACACTGAATAACTCGATTGCTGTCGATTGTATCCTTGATTCGCAGCGACTTGCGACTGGTTTTGCCAGTCGGCCAGAAAATGCTCCAGTCTTTGCACAGCCTGTAAAACGAATTGTTTCCAACAGGCTGTAGCTCGACATTACTCGACTAAGCTTCATTCATCGCTACGCTCTTTTGAAGCAAGTCTCCTATTATCCATCGCTTCTGGCCTCAAATCAGCATCCTTGCCGATTTGACCAAGCAAAACGGCGTCACTTCGTCGGCGAATACTACGGCTCCAATCCAAGGAAATCTCCGTTATTTCAGCGTTTCTTCAACTCTAAGTTTGCCGTTTAGTCTTCAATCAACCAATCGACACAACGAAGTGTGCCTGTCATGAGCGGATTGCTCCGCTTGTGGCAGG
>JBGSKE010000567.1:0-4899 GCA_041741355.1 Negativicutes bacterium
TTGGGAACGTCAAGGGCTGTTGAGTTTGCTTGCACACTATGAGAAACTGCGTCAATCTATGGGAACCGCCGGATGCGGACCCGCATGTCCGGTGGTGTGAGAGGTCGGGGGCTAATCACCCCCATCTACTCGATTGAGTGAATTTATTCGACGGTGACTTTTTTCATCGCGACTTCCTGCAGCGGGCGGTCGCCAGAGCCGGTGGCGGTTTTGCCGATCGCTTTGACTACGTCAAGGCCTTCGATGACTTTGCCAAATACGGCATGACGATTGTTCAGGTGCGGCGTAGGCCCGAGGGTGATGAAGAACTGTGAGCCGCCTGTGTTCGGTCCGGCGTTGGCCATCGACAGGATGCCGGGGCCGTCATGTTTCAGTTCGGCATGGAATTCATCCGGGATATTGTAGCCGGGGCCGCCGCGACCGGTACCGGTCGGGTCGCCGCCCTGGATCATAAAGCCGTCGATTACCCGATGAAAGATGACGCCGTCATAATAGCCTTTGTTGACCAAGTCGATGAAGTTTTTCGTGGTAATTGGCGCTTTGTCTTCAAACATTTCAATGCGGATGACACCTTTGTTGGTTTCGACGCGCACCACCCGGTTCTTGGCGGCGGCCGGTTTTTGTCCATCGGCGTTAGGAGCGGGCTTTTCAGCAGGCGCCGGTGTGCCGTTACTGCCGGAACAACCGGTCATCAGCAGCATAGAAGCAGATAGCATCAGCAGCATCGTCTGGATTTTTTTTCCCATAGTGAAGATTCCTCCGTCTCTAATTTTCATTCGGTTAACTTTGCCTTTGTATTGTACCGTAAAAGTTGTTTTACGGCAACTCCTGCCTGGGCAGGGATTCGGCAGGCGTTGTCGAAATAATTTAATAATCCGTGACTGGGCTCGTGAGGGGGACTGGCGGGATCGGAAAGCGCTTTGGACTTAGGCGGGGGTGATAGTCTTAGCGAAGCGGGAAACTGGCGAAAAGATTGCATCAATGAGGGGAAATGAGGGGGAAAATTCATGAAAAAACTACTGTCAATGGGTATGGTTCTGATTGTAGGACTGGCACTGCTACTGACCGGTTGCGGCGGCGACAAAAAAACGGAGCAGGCCAAACCGGCGGCGCCGCAGAAAAAAATTATCCGGGTGGCCTTTGGTCTGAATGACAAGTCGCCTTCGTTCGTCGGCATGACTAAATTCAAGGAAATTGTTACGGAAAAATCCAAAGGCCGCTATGAAGTCCAGATATTTCACAGCTCCCAACTTGGCGATGATCTGGGCCTGATGGAAAAACTCAAGATGGGAACTTTGGAGATGACCTTCCCGTCCACCTCGCCGATCGCTTCGTTCGATAAGCGGTTCATGGTCTTCGACTTCCCGTTCCTGTTCAAGAACGAGGCGGTTGTTGACAAGGTATTGGCTGGTCCGTTCGGTCAAAAAATGCTCAAAAATCTCTCCGATAATGGCATCGTCGGTTTGACGTTCTCGGAGAACGGCTTCCGCGATCTGACAAACTCCAAACGTGAAGTCACTAAACTGGAAGATTTCAAAGGCTTGAAGATCCGCACCATGCAGAACCCGATTCATTTGGAAGTGTTCAAACTGTTGGGTGCTAATCCGACGCCGATGGCATTTGGCGAAGTGTTCCCGGCATTGCAACAGGGGACGATTGACGGTCAGGAAAATCCGATTGCCACGATTCATGCCAATAAATTTTATGAAGTCCAAAAATATCTAACCCTCAGTCATCACGTCTATACCCCGTTCATTCTGATGTATTCGAAGAAACTGTGGGATCAATTGCCGCCGGAAGATCAGAAGATGATTCAGGCAGCGGCCATTGAAGGCGCCAAAGTCACAACGGCAACCAACCGTAAACAAGCTGGTGAGATGGTTCCCGACCTGGAAAAGAAAGGCATGAAAGTTTCCAAAATCAGCGATGCCGATCTGGCCAAGATTCAGGACGCGATCAAGCCCGTTTATGACAAGTACAAAACTCAAGTGGGCGCTCCTCTGTTTGACGAAATGATGGCAGAAATTAAAAAAGCTGAAGCAAAATAGGATTCGCATAACGACGCGGGCGTTTTCCGAGGGAAACGCCCGCTGTTAATGCCGGTTGTGAGTTGAAAGAATGAATGGAGAGTTGCCGGATGTCGTGGTGGAAAAAAATAGACGACAACTTTGAAGAATATCTGGTGATGTTCTTAATGCTGGTGATGATCGTCACTGCATTTGCCCAGGTTATTTTCCGGTTTGTCATTCAAATGTCGCTGGACTGGTCGGAAGAATTGGCCCGCTATGCTTTTCTCTGGTGCATGTTTATCTCGGCCGGTATGGCCGTAAAGCATCGTCGCCATATTAAAGTGGAATTTATCATGGAAATGCTGCCGAAAAAAGTTCGTTTTGGTTTGGAAATTATTTCAGATCTGATCTGGATGGCTTTTTGTCTGTTATTGGTCAAGGATGGTATTGGTTTGCTGGAGTTTGTCAAGACGCAGGTTTCGCCTTCGATGGAAGTGCCGTTCAAATATATTTATACCAGCCTGCCGGTCGGCGCCGCACTGATGTTCCTGCGCCTGCTACAGCAGATGGTTCGCCGGTTCCGGGGAGGTGACGCTGGTGTCTGAGGCGGGAATGGTTGCTGCCATATTACTTGGCGGCTTTAGTGTATTATTTCTAATTGGGGTTCCAATTGCCATTTCACTGGGGGTGGCAACAGTCCTGGCGCTGATGTATCTGGGAACGCCGACAATGGAATTGGTGCAGGGGGCGATGATTGCCTCCGATTCGTTTCCTTTCCTGGCGGTGCCTTTTTTTATTCTAGCCGGCCAACTGATGGAGACCGGAGGGTTGTCCAGAAGATTGATCGGGGTTGCCGCTGCGTTGATGGGACACGTGACCGGCGGGCTGGCGATGGTGACAATCATGGCCTGCGCGTTCTTTGCCGCAATATCGGGCTCCGGTCCGGCGACAACGGCTGCGATCGGTTCGATTATGATTCCGGCGATGCTCAAACGGGGCTATACCAAAGAGTTTGCTGGCGCTGTCAGTTCTTCCGGCGGGACGCTGGGCATCCTGATTCCACCGAGCATTCCGATGGTCGTGTATGGGATTGTCGGCAACGTGTCGATTACCGATATGTTTTTGGCCGGCATTATTCCGGGATTTGTGGTTGCTTTCACTTTTATGACTACTGCTTGGTTGATTTCGCGAAAAAACGGTTTTCACGGTACAGGTGAACCATTTTCCGTCGTTAAATTTTTGAAAGCGTTGAATGAAGCAAAAGCGGCACTGATGGCGCCGCTGATCATTCTCGGTGGTATTTATGGCGGGATTTTCACGCCAACCGAAGCGGCGGTAGTGGCGGTCGTCTACGGAATGCTCTGCGGCTTTTTCATCTACCGGGAGCTGAAGCTGTCTGATGTGCCGAGAATGTTGATGGAAACAGCAATGATTACCGGCAGCGTCATGATCATCATCGGTTTTGCCACCGCGTTCGGTCGCCTGATGACGATGTATCAGATTCCTCAGATGGTGGCTACCTGGATGCAGGGCGTGACAAACGACAGATTCCTGCTGTTGATGATTATCAACGTGTTCTTGCTGTTTGTCGGTATGTTCATGGAAACGGTGGCGCAAATCATCATCTTGACGCCTTTGTTCATGCCGATGGCGAACAAACTGGGGATTGACCCGATCCAGCTGGGGATTGTGTTCGTGATCAACTGTGAACTGGGTTTTTTGACGCCACCGGTTGGCGTGAATCTGTTTGTTGCTTCCAACATCGCAAAAGTGTCGATTGAAAGATTAAGTAAAGCGGTGATTCCTTTTATTCTTGCTTTGTTTTTCAGTGTGGCTGTTATCTCTTATTTCCCGGAGATCTCCTTATGGCTGCCCAAATTTCTGAAGTCGCTCCGGTAGCAGAAGTGTAGTCACGCGCTTGACCAAGTTGGTCATAAAGCAATTAAGGAACAAACCCAAGCAGCATCCCTGTAATTATGGCGCGGGGGTGCTGCTTTATCCTTATATTGCGCTCATCGAGGTATCGGTTTTAAATCGTGTAGCGAATAGGCGACCCCGAGCGGATTTTTTGATTGACGTGACGATTTTAATCAGAGTATAGTTAATAAAGATCTGTGCAGATGCAGAACCAAAATAATTCGGTGCAAAGCACTAGTCGGAAAGAAGGGGCAACCATGGATCGTTCAAGCAAAACGTATACAGAGTTCCTCGAGACCGTATTGGAACAAGTCGATGGAACGATTGTCACCGATAGCGAAGGGCGAGTCATATATCTCAACAAAAAATACGCCGAAATGCTCGGCGTTGACCCAGTAACATCGATTGGAAAGCTTGCCCGCGAAATCATCCCGCAAACCAGAATGGACATCGTGGCGAAAACCGGTCAGGAAGAGATCGGCTCCGTTCACATGATCAACGGCGTGACCCCCGTAGTCTGCAATCGCATTCCCCTTTTCAAGGACGGCAAAACAATGGGGGCAGTTGCGTTTACCACGTTTCGCAAGCTGGATGAGGTGGCAGGCCTGTTCAGTGAAATCAACCGCCTTAATTTGGAACTGAAAGAATACAAGTCCGAATTGATTAAGCTGCGGGAAACAAAATACACGTTGGACCAAATTATTGGCTCTTCAGCTCAACTGAATGCTGTCAAAGAAATAATCAAAAAAGTTGCCCCCTCGAAACTGGCCGTTTTAATCAGTGGAGAAACCGGTACCGGCAAGGAGCTTTTTGCCCAGGCCATCCACCAGCTGAGCCCGCGAAAACACAAACCATTCATCCGGATTAATTGCGCGGCAATCCCTAAGGATCTTTTGGAATCGGAATTGTTCGGCTACGAGGAAGGCGCTTTCAGCGGGGCGAAGAAAGGCGGCAAGCCGGGAAAATTTGAAAT
>JBGSKE010000568.1:0-2432 GCA_041741355.1 Negativicutes bacterium
CCGATCCGCCTGACGCAACAGTTGCTGCCACGGCGCTACTCCAGGAATCATTCAGCGAGCCCATTACCTCAGAGAATCCGGCCAATCCGGCGAATGAGCTTTGGCTCGCGCCGGCCGCGTCATAGCGGGTGTGGTACATACCACCCCAGTAATAGCCGAAATCACTGTTCGGATCGTTGACTTGCGGATATACGAAGGGCAGTTGTTTAATTACTTCGGCGGCAACACCCAGCGCCACAGCGTACACCAGATAATGTTCCCACAAAACCAACTGCGGCAATTGCGCCCGGTCCAAATTGGAAAAATCGGTCAAAAACCGGCGAAACGCCTGCCACAAATCATACTGCTGCTGCCCCGCCTGCGTAAAGTGTCGCGATTTCAGCGCAACCGCCGTAAACGCAGCCGCCACCAACCCCGACGCCAGCATCGGCGCAAATTCGCGACCGCCATAGAACAGCATCGCCAAGCCGGCGGCAATCACCGCGCACCAACCGGCGATTTTCGCCGCTCTGCGCTTTTTATCAAAATAACCCTTGGCTTCAACGGCTAATTCAACAACCGTCCGAAACTGGTCAACAAAGTTTTTCGTTGCCTGCGGATCAGACTTGCGAAACTGCTTTAAAGCGCCGAACCAAACTGCCGGCTGCAGCTGCCCCACCTGATTGAAAAAGAAATCCAGCAGCAATCGTTCATGCACCCGCAGTTCATCACCAAACGGTTTCAATTGGCGAACCAAGATATCGGTCGTTTGCGGCGTGGTCGACGGCTCCATGCGAATATAACCTCGCCGGGCCAGGTCCATGAAGGTCGCCGAAATCGCCTGTGGTTTCAGTTTGCCAATTTCACAGAGATAACTCGTTTCAGCCGGCGAATAAGCGCCCGGCAGTTCGCGATAATACTCGACTTCAACCGGACTCTTGTATTTTTGGCCGTATTTACGAAAAATGACCCAAGCCGCCAGCCAGCCCAGTAGCGTGCACAGAATCGACGCCGCCAGGACATACAGCGACTGCCGCTGTTCCGCCGCCCGTTGATCGGCCCAGCGCTGTTCTTCGGCCAAAATCCCGTTCAATGCCGCGCGGCGGGTCAGCACTTTCGCTTGCGGCGTCAATCGGGGGGGAAATACTACCCGCCCTTCCAGAAAGCGATCCTTGGGCAAAGACGGGGTTTCCCACAACAGCTGTGACCCACTAATTTTACGAACTTCACCGCGTAACGGCCCGTGTCCCCATACCCGCACTTCATCCGGTTGCGCTCCCGGCGGCAATTGCAAGACAACCGTCATCAATCCGGTGTCAACAGAGCGATTGCGACCGAGAAACTGCCAGTACAGTTCAGCGACATCCGTATGCACGCGGACTGCATCCAAGACCACATACTCGATGACAAATGTGCGCTTTTCATCTTTGGCCTGAAAGTACATTTCAATGTTGAATACATCGCTGCCTGCTTCACGGCCACGGGAAAAAGTGTATTTGCCGGCCGGCCGGCCAGCGACAGTCTGCAGGCGCTGATAGTTCTGCGCCGGTTCCGCCACCCGCACAATCCGCATATCGCCAAATCCTTTGTGCGGTATCTGACGACGATAGCGGGAAAACTCACCGTTAAATTGCAACACACGGGTTTCTTTTACGCTCATGCTGCCGTCAGGCAACACGCGGGCCTCTACGCGCAACTCGAGTTCTTCATAAAACTTTTCCCCGGTCGCCCGCTTAACCCATGCCGAATCGCCAAACAGTATTAAAATTGCAAAAACCAATACTACTAGCAGTACAATCCCTTTAAAGCCCCATCTGATAAAGCGCACCGAACCGCCCCCTTAGAACTTGACTGCAACCGCCTCGCGTTGCGCATCATCAACCTGAAAGTAGGGCATCGATTGAAAGCCGAACATGCCGGCCAATATATTGGTCGGAAACGATTGAATCTCGGTGTTGAACTTCATGGTCGTGTCATTGAAGAACTGGCGGGCAAAGGCGATTTTCCCCTCGAGATCGGAAAGTTGCTGTTGCAATTCGAGAAAGTTCTGGTTGGCTTGCAGTTGCGGATACGCTTCGGCAACGGCAAACAAAGAACGCAGCGTGTTGGTCAGCATGTTTTCACCCTGCTGCCGCTGTTCCAGCGACTGCGCCGATTGGATCATCGACCGCGCCTGCGTGACCTTTTCAAAAACTTCCCGTTCATGCGTCGCATAGCCTTTTACAGTTTCCACCAAATTGGGCACGAGGTCAAAACGGCGTTTCAGCTGTACATCGATCTGCGCCCAACTATTCTGGACCATATTGCGAAGCCGAACCATCATATTATAGATCGAAATCAACCAACCGCCTATCCCCAGAACAATCACCGCAACTGCGATCAAAGCAATCAACCCTGTCGACATTGTTCAAAACCCCTTTCATCAGTAGCATGACCGTCGCATCGCCGCTCTG
>JBGSKE010000569.1:0-2022 GCA_041741355.1 Negativicutes bacterium
GACTGGGACTTGACCGGTTGGATGGCTATTTGTTGCACAGCGCCAGTATTGAGCAACTGGAACATGCTGAACTCGGCGCGGCGTTGGCGGCTGTCCGTGAATCCGGCCTGGTGCGCCAGGTGGGCGCTTCGCTGTATACACCGGAACAAGCGATGATGGCGCTAAAGACAGATTGGCTGGATGCAGTGCAGGTTCCCTATAACATTCTGGATCGTCGCCTGGACCAGGCCGGCTTTTTTGACCAGAATAGCCGGCGGCCCCGCCCGCTTAGCGTATACGTCCGCAGCCTGTTGTTGCAGGGATTGCTGATGATGTCGGAGCAAGAAATTCCGTCGCATTTGTCGGCGATTGCGCCGCATCTGCGGGAACTGGACCAGTGGCTGGCCGGACAGGGGATCGACCGATTGACGGCGGCATTTGGTTTTGTCGCCCGCCATCCAGGCGTAGATGCCGTGGTGGTTGGCGTCGATTCACTGGAACAATTGGAACAATACTTGTCGCTGTCGGCACGAATTGGTGATTTTTCGGCAATTTTGTCTGAGGGTGTGCAGCGTTTTGGTGAAATTGAGCCGCGGTTACTGTCGCCCAATCAATGGGAGGCGCTGCGGCAGGAAAAGAGGGATGGACACGATGACTAAGCAATACGCCAAAAGTCAGGAATTACTAGCACGGGCGCGCAATGTGACTCCGCTGGGGTCCCAGACCTATAGCAAGAGCGTCCGCTATTTTTGTGAAGGGGCGGCGCCGGCATTTTTGGACCGAGGGCTGGGCAGCCATGTCTGGGATGTCGACGGCAATGAATTTGTCGATTTCATGTGTGCGCTGGGGCCGGTGACGGTTGGCTATAACGATCCGCAGGTTAATGCGGCGGTGATGGCGCAGCTGCAAAAGGGCATTTCCTTTTCGCTGGCTACCGAGCTGGAAGTGGAGCTGGCGGAAGCACTGACCCGCATTGTTCCTTGCGCGGAGATGGTGCGATTTGTCAAGAATGGTTCGGACGCCACGTCTTCGGCGATCCGGTTGGCCCGCGCTTTCACCGGCCGCGATCTGGTGGCGGTGTGCGGCTATCACGGCATGCAGGACTGGTATATCGGTTCGACGACGAACCGCCGGGGCATTCCCGCCGATGTGTGCGCGCTGACCAAGACCTTTGTCTATAACGACCCGGACAGTTTGCAAAAATTGCTGGCCGAATATCCGGGCCAGTTTGCCGCTGTCATTCTGGAGCCGATTCAGGCTGATGGACCTGCGGAGGGTTATCTGGCAGCCTTGCGTGAACTGACCCAGGCAGCCGGTGCGCTGCTGATTTTTGACGAAGTGGTGTCAGGTTTTCGCTATGCGCTCGGCGGCGCCTCCGAACTGTATAAGGTGACGCCGGATCTGGCGGCGTTTGGCAAGGGGATGGGCAATGGCCTGCCGATTTCGGCGGTGGCCGGTCGGGCTGACGTGATGGAACTGATCGGCACCCAGGGCGTTTTCATTTCGACCACCTTTGGTGGCGAAACCTTGTCGATGGCAGGTTCGATGGCTACTTTGGCCATTCTGGCCCAGCCGGGAATTTATCCGCGAATCTGGGCGCTGGGCGATCGCATGCTTGACGGTGTGCGGGCCGCCATAGCCAAACATGGCGTCGGCGAGGTAGTGAAAGTCAGCGGACTGGCGCCGCATGGCGGAGTCGGCTTTGACGGCAAAGGCAGTCTCGACTATCTGGACATCATGTCGGTGTACCAACAGCGGATGGTGGAGCAGGGAATCCTGAGCACCGGCATCAACAATATCAGTGTGGCGCACAGCGAAGCCGATATCGACCAGTTCGTCGCCGCCGCCGATGCGGCATTCGCCGATGTCCGCCGCGCACTCGACGCCGACTCGCTGGACGGAATCCTGCTGGCCTGCAAGGTGAATCCGATCTTCAAGAGGAACAAATAATGAAACCGTGTTATCTGATTGCCGAGATGTCGGCCAATCATGCCGGTGATCTGTCGCGGGCGCTGGAGATCGTGCACGCGGCGAAAGAGGCCG
>JBGSKE010000570.1:0-2244 GCA_041741355.1 Negativicutes bacterium
ATCAATGCAAGTATCACCAACACCCAGCGGCGGCATGAACCCCAGCGAATAACAACCGATATCGCTGGTCACAATGTCCGCAGTCTTGGCAACCATGGCGAAAACTCCGCGATGCGGACAACCGGCGCAAAGCACCGGCGGCCGACCCGGTACCGCCGAACAGTCGACAGTCAGACGCGGTAGAGCAGTGCCAAGCAGCTTCTCGCGAACAATCGCGGCGCTCAGTTCACCGATGCGGGGAAACAGTTCCTTGCCAATAACCGATAGGCCGAGCGCTTTGATCTGTTCTTCCAGAAACGGCTCGCCCTCTTCAATCAGATATACTTTGCCATGTTTGTCGATAAAATCGCGGATCAACCCAGCCGGCAGCGGCCAGGTCAGCGTCAGTTTCAGATAGGTAGCTCGGTCGCCCAATGCCTCTTTGGCATAGAGATAACCCGGGCCGCTGGTAATGACGGCAAACTCGGCGCCGCCCCCTTCCACCCGGTTGCCGGGGAATGTATCGGCATATTTCGCCAAACGCTGCAAACGGTCCTCGATACCGGGCCGTTTGATCCGCTGATGCGCCGGCATGACAAAGTTTTTGACCGGATTTTTTTCATAGGGTTTCAAAGGGATTTCCTGGCGCGGCGACAAGGTAACCAGACTTTTAGAGTGGGAAATCCGGGTCGTGGTCCGCAGCAAAACCGGCGTGTCAAACTGTTCGCTGATTGCCAGCCCCTGGCCGACCAAATCCTTGGCTTCCTGGCTGTCGGACGGCTCCAGCAAAACCGCTTTCATAAATTTTGCATAATAGCGATTATCCTGCTCGTTCTGCGAGCTGTGCATCCCCGGATCATCGGCGGAAACAAAAACAAATCCGCCATTCACCCCGTTATAGCCCAGGGTGAACAACGGATCGGCAGCCACATTCACGCCGACATGTTTCATCGCAACCAATACCCGAGCGCCGGCAATAGAGGCGCCCTGCGCCACTTCGACCGCGACCTTTTCATTGGTGGACCATTGTGAATCGATCTCGGAGTATTGGGCGATATTCTCCAGAATTTCCGTACTGGGAGTTCCCGGATAGGCGCAGGCAACCCGGACGCCAGCCTCATAGGCGCCACGGGCAATCGCTTCATTACCGGTCAACAATTTACGCATACTGCCACCTTCAATTCTTATCGTTCTTTATTAAACGCAAGCCTAAAAGCCGTGGTCGAGATTCCATTGCCGCATTTGGCCAAGCAATGCATAGTCAGTCAGATCAAAATGAATTGGCGTAACCGAAATACGCCGCTGGTCGATTACGGCCACGTCAGTATCGGCTGCATTATTTCCCTGCGTCGGTGTGCCGGCCATCCAGTAGTAAGTCCGTCCATGCGGATCGGTCCGTTTTTCAAACGCGTTTTCGTATTCGATACAGCCAAGTTTAGTGACGGAAACGCCCTGAATATCGGCAGCCGGTCCTGGCGGCACATTCACATTGAGCAGGCTAAACGCCGGCAATTTTCGGTCCATGATCTGTTTGACCAGATCGCGACAAAAATCGGCTGCCGCGCTAAAATCGTTCGAGTCGTAGCTGGCAAGCGAAATGGCAATCGCCGGGATGCCGTGCATCGCTCCTTCGACCGCCGCGCTGACCGTACCGGAGTATAAAACGTCGGTTCCCATGTTCGGCCCCTGATTGATGCCGGAGACAACCAAATCAGGCTTGTCCGTCATCAACGTATCGAGGGCGATTTTTACGCTATCGGCCGGTGTGCCGCCGATACGCCAACCCGAAATTCGCGGATCGTCAAACTGTTGTTCGTTGACCCAGATCGGGTGGTAAACGGTGATCGAATGGCCGGTGGCGCTTTGCTGCTGGGCCGGCGCCGCCACAACGATGTCGGCGATTTCTTTCAGTCTATCCCACAGCGCCCGGATGCCCGGCGCACGGATTCCATCATCATTGGTCACTAATATTTTCAACTGCCTAGCCCCGCTTTCGCTTATAACTGTCCCATGATCTTATGCGTCTGGGGAATGACCCGCACATCGTTCAATCGCCGCAACGCCTGTTCCTGCCAAAGCAAAGCTTTTGCCGGATCTACGCTGCGCACGCCATTAACTGCCGTTACCGGTTGGAATATTAATGGCGCCTGCGCGTCAACCGACGCAATCAGCTCAATCGCCCGGTCAATTTCGACCTGGGTCGTTTCGCCGCTGATCACTACTTTGACAAACGCGGTCTTGGCAGCGGCAACTCGCAAAAACGCC
>JBGSKE010000571.1:0-17247 GCA_041741355.1 Negativicutes bacterium
TCTCCGGCATCCCGGGACCACCTTTGGGGCCCTCATAACGAATGACCACGACATCGCCGGGCTTGATCGCGCCACTATAGATCGCGGTTTCCGCTTCACCTTCGGAATCGAATACGCGCGCCGGTCCGGTATGGCTCATCATCGCTGGATCTACGCCGGTTTGCTTGACGATACAACCGCTAGGCGCCAGATTCCCCTTGAGGATTGCGAAACTTCCCTGCGCATGCACCGGGTTATCTAGCGGTCTGATTACTTCCAGGTTTTTATTCGTTGCCTGATTGGCGATTTGTGCCAGTGACAGGCCATTGCAATTTTGTTCCTGCGCATGCAGTACCGGCAGCAATTCCCGCAGCATGGCCGGCACGCCGCCCGCCAGTTCAAAATCCCACAAAGTGTGCGGCCCGGCTGATTTGAGGTTTACGATATGCGGCGTATTACGGCTGGCTTTTTCCACATCATCCGGTGTCACAGCAATCTTCATTTGTCTGGCGATTGCCGGAATATGAATCGTTGCATTACTCGAACCACCGAACGCTGCTGTAAACAACAATGCGTTTTCAAAACTCCGGCTAGTGATATAGTCGGATGGCTTGCGATTTTCTCTAACCAAGCGGACAATTTCCCGACCGCTTTGGATTGCAATCCGTTTTTTGACGGCAGTCACCGCATGAGCCGACCCGCAACCCGGCAAGCTCAGACCAAGCACCTCGGCCACGCAGGACATCGTATTGGCCGTGCCGTTCATCGCGCACGAACCGACGCCCGGACAGGCCGAACATTCCAGTTCTTTGACTTCTGCATCGGAATATTCGCCTTTGACCCATTTGCCGACGCCTTCGCGGATATCGGGAATCGCCACCGGTTTTCCCTGAAAAACGCCCGGCATCATCGGACCGCCTGTCACCATGATTGCCGGAATATCCAAACGTGTCATCGCCATCATCATGCCGGGAACAATTTTGTCGCAGGAGCACAAGCAGACCAACCCGTCAAATTTTTGCCCTTGCGTCATGATTTCTACACTGTCGGCGATGTAGTCCCGACTGGGCAGGGCAAAATTCATCCCGCTGTGCCCATGTACCAACCCATCGCAAAGTGCGATCGTATTGAACTCCCAGGGAATCCCCCCCGCCGACAGAATTCCTTTTTTTACTTCTTCCGCCAGGGCGCGCAAATGGCTATGTCCGGGGTGCATTTCACTCCAGGAATTGGCGATGCCGATAAACGGTTTAACAAAGTCATCGTCAAGCAACCCTAGTGATCGCAAATGGGCGCGATGCCCGGCATGATTGGGTCCGCAGACAACTTCGCCGCTGCGCAGACTTTTTTCGACCGGAAAATACTGCTTCGTCATTGGGTCGCCTACTTTCGTGCCATCACTTTTTTTACTGCTCTGACCAAATCTTTGGCAGTCAGGCCGTATTTGACGGCCAGTTCTTCCGGCGTACCGCATTCCAGAAAGCTGTCCTCAATACCGACCATTTCCACTGGCGTCGGACATTTCCTAGCCAGCACTTCCGCCACGGCGCCGCCTAGTCCTCCATACAGCTGCGCTTCTTCCGCCGTCACAATTGCGCCGGTTTCTTGCGCCGCCGCAACAACAGCGGCTTCGTCGAGAGGTTTGATTGTGTGCATATTGATCACCCGCAGTGAAATTCCTTCGGCCGCAAGTTGCTCATGCGCCAGCAGTGCTTCATAGACAATCGGCCCCGCAGCAATGATCGTCGCGTCCATTCCCGGTTTCAAAACATTGGCGATGCCGATTTCAAAGAAATCGCCTTCCGCGGTAAATACCGGCGTTGCCTCCCTGGCAAAGCGCAGAAAACAAGGCCCTAGCACTGTTCCTGCCGCTACAGTCGCTTTTTTCGCTTCGATGGCGTCGCAGGGAACCAGCACTTTCATATTCGGCAAAACCCGCATCAGGGCAATATCTTCCAAAGCCTGATGCGTCGCACCATCGCCGCCGGCCGAAATCCCGCCGTGCGCACCGGCGATTTTGACATTTAAGTCCGAATAGCAGACCGTTGTCCGGATTTGATCCCAGGCGCGTCCGGCGACAAACACGCCGTATGTGGTGGCGAACGGAATCTTGCCGCCCAGCGCCAGACCGGCCGCCGTACCGATCATATCCTGTTCCGAAATTCCGATATCGAAAAACCGTTCGGGATATTTGGCTGCGAACCAGTCGGAACGGGTCGACTTTGCCAAGTCAGCATCCAGAACCAGAACATCAGGATTCGCTGCGCCGAGTTCCAGCAGGCCGTATCCATAGCCGTCACGCGTCGGCAACATCATTATGCTCATTTTCCATTCTCCTTGCCGTAGATTTCAGCCAAAGCTGTTTGCAATTCTTGCTGATTCGGTGCTTTGCCATGCCAGCCTGCCACGTTTTCCATGAAGGAAATTCCTTTCCCCTTGATTGTTTTCATTATGATAACCGAGGGTTTTCCCTTTGTCTGGCGCGCTTCTTCATAGGCGGCTTGCATTTGCTCCAGGTCATGCCCATCAATTTCAATGACATGCCAGTTGAACGCCGTCCATTTCTGCGCCAGCGGCGCAATTCCCATTACAGTTTCCACATCGCCGTCAATCTGCAGTCCGTTATAGTCGACAATGGCGCAGACATTATCGAGTTTGAAGTGCGCCGCGGTCATGATCGCTTCCCATACCTGGCCTTCCTGCAGTTCGCCGTCTCCCATCAGGCAATACGCCCGATACGGATTTTTGTCGATTTTGGCTGACAAGGCAAACCCATTGGCGATGGACAATCCCTGGCCCAGCGAACCGCTCGACACCTCAATGCCCGGCAATGTTTTGCAGGAGGGATGTCCCTGCAACCGGGTACCGCATTTGCGCAGGGTAAGTAGTTCTTCCACCGGAAAATAACCACTACGGGCCATGACCGAGTAGGTGACCGGGCAGGCATGCCCCTTCGACAGAAAAAAACGATCCCGCTGCGGCCAACCCGGTTCCTGCGGTCGATGATTCAGCACATTGAAATATAAAACCGTCATTGCTTCAACAGCCGACAAACTGCCTCCCGGGTGTCCGGACCCCGCAGCGGAGGTCATGCGGACAATATCGGCGCGAACGTCCTGGCAAATTTCCTTTAACCGCTGTAAGCTTTCCATCCTATCCACGCAGCTCCTTTCTTGTTTGCCTAGTTATACTTTTTCCCAGGCCAGGTTCAAAACCCGCTTGGCGCCGGCTATCACCAGGTCAGGGTCTTCATCGCCAAACGGCTTCACTTCAAAGCTGACAATCGGCCTTTTTTCTTTGTTCAAAAAACCGATCGACAATAAAACACGCAGATACTCCGCCAATTCATCGACATCGTTTTCCCCTCCCGGGAAGCCGAAACGCGGGTGGGCATCACCATACCCCGGCAATGCCGGATCTCGCACCACGCAGTTTCCCATGTGCGCATGAATAATAAAATCCTTGACTGGCCGTAGCGATTGTTCGGCGGTTTCATGCAATAAGGGCAAATGGCTCAAATCGACCATCAGGCCAAAATTATCGTATTCGGCGCAGATTTGCGCGGCATATCGCTTGGCCAAGTCAACCGGTCCAATCAATGACTTCTTGTCGACATCGTAATCAAACACTTCCAGGGCAACTTTCATATTGCCTTTGGCCTTTGCATAACCGCAAAGTTCACGGGTCGATGCCACCAATGCTGCATACGCTTCTTCCACCTTATCCAGCGGATATTTTCCGCTCAGGAAAGCAAATCCCAGCGCCCCCATTTCATAGGCCTCATCAATCCCTGCTATTAGGGCTGCTACGGCTTTTTGCCGGTCGGCTTCGTCCAGATCGTTAATGTTCAAACCGGTTGTCAACAACAAGGGTTGCCCGCCATAAGCGACTTCCAGATGTGAAGTGTCAATCATTTTCTTCACACTTTTCCGTACGGCGACATCCTTGATCCAGGTAATTTCCGCTACTTCAAAATAATCGTCCAGGGCGATCTTGCGAAAGGTTTCTTCGATCGGCCCTTCGCCTTTGATCACGCTTGGATAGGCCATGAAATGGATTAATCCCACCTTCATGTACTTGCGGATTGAATCATTCACTTTTTCATGCCACCTTTCATTTGAATTGCCTCAAACGCAGCAGGTTCACTATTGATTCTTGCAATTATTGTGCCAATTCGCAAAAGACTGATAATAAGCCGTTCGTAAAAAAATAATGCATCGTTTGCTGCGCAACGCCGTTGCATTATCGTTGTGCTGCTGCATCATTTGTTGCAATCGCAGCTATTTTTTCGCCAGCCCAATTTCTATTGCATAACGTTTCATTTTGCGATAAAGCGTACTGCGGTCGATGCCTAATTGGCGCGCCGCTTCCGTTTGATTAAAATTTGTTGCCCGCAGGGCGGCAATGATCTGTTTCTTTTCATTCGGATCCTCCACAGTCTCGGTCGACGAATAGTGTCGCGCGATGTCGAATTCTCGGTTTTGAAACATCGCCGTGATTGCGTCGGCTGTGATGGTCGTACCACGGACCATAATCGCCAGCCGCTCCATAAAATTTCTCAACTCGCGAATATTTCCGGTCCATTCATAACTTTCCAACAGCTGCAGCGCAGCGCTCTCCACCGATAACGTTTTGTTCAATTTTTTACACATTTCGGTTAGAAAATACTCGGCAAGGAACCGAACATCCCCCATTCTTTCTTTTAATACCGGCAAATTCAGCGTCAACACGTTCAATCGGTAGAATAAATCTTCGCGAAAAACGCCTTCCCGTACCAAACGAAACAGATTGCGGTTGGATGCCGCGATAATCCGCACGTCGACCGGAATATTCTTGTCATCGCCCAAACGCCGCACCTGTCGCTCCTGAATAACCCGCAACAGGCGGCTTTGACCATACTTATCCATCTCGGAAATTTCATCAAGAAAGATCGTGCCTTTGTGAGCCAATTCAAACAGGCCTGGTTTGCCTTTGCGGTTGGCGCCGGTAAACGCGCCTTCGACATAACCGAACAATTCGCTTTCCATCAGATTCGACGGTAATGAGGCGCAATTCACCGCGACAAAAGGCCCCTTGCGCCGCAAACTGCAATTGTGCATGCTCTGGGCAAACAATTCCTTGCCAGTGCCGGATGCGCCGCTAATTAATACCGTTGCATCGATCGCCGAAAATTCCTGCGCAATTCTTTTTACTTCCGTAATCTCCGCGGAAATGCCCAAAATCTGCTCAAACCGGTATTGTGCGACCAAGCCCTTGGTATACAGTTCTTTGCGAATCTTTTCTTCCATCTCGACAATGCGTGACGCCTCCTGAAAAGTCACAATGGCGCCGGTAATTTCATTAGCCACTTTGATCGGTGCAATGTTCAGCAATATGTTGACCTGATTGATCCGCTGGATATCACCCAAATATTCCTTGCCGTGTTGCAGGCAGCCAACTATATAATGTTCCGGCAGAATCTCGCGAATATCCCGACCGATGGTGGCTGCGGTTGATAAACGCAAAATCTTTGCCGCCGACGGGTTGAACACGCGAATCATATTCTCGCGATCAACTCCAATAATCCCTTCCATCGAGCAATCAACCAGCACCTGGAATTGTTGTGTCCGCTCCTTCTCCAGCAACCGGGCGCCGGCAACTTTTTCCGCTTCCAAGAACGCAACGCGAAAAGCCGATTCGCCGGAACTTAGGATCAGTGTCGGCAATCCTTTCATCGCTGCCAAACGGGTGGTCATAATACCGCCGATCACAATATCAACCTTGTCATGAACCGCTTTTTCCACCGCTGCCGCAATATCATCGCCGGTTGCCAATTCATAGATATGTAAATGAAGATCTAATAGTTTTGAAAACAACTCAATATCATACATCATATTTTCAAACGCCAAAACCGCAATCTTCGGGTTGTCCAGCCCAGTGATCCGCTTGGCGTCGATCAAAGCCTGCGCCAGGTCGGGACCGGTTATCGGGATTTCAATCACCGGTGTACGCACGCCGGATTTCTTTATCATTTCCGCCGTACCGCCACGGGAGACGATTACGTCCACGTCATCAGCTTCCGCTCTGCGGGCGATCGAAACGCCTTCCGCCAGAATTGCCTGATAAACATCAACTTGATCGCCCAATCCCATTTCGCCGATGATGCGTCGCCCCACCTCGTACAATTTGGTATTGGGAGCGATGAAGACGATTCGCGCCATATGATTCCCTCCTGTTTACATTGACTGAGGTATATATTCCCGCAGGTTTACGAAACATCCTGCGCAGCGGCGCTGATAAACTCAAATTCAAAATATAACACTTGCAATTTCAGTGAGTCATCCCTATAATATAAGTAAGTGATCACTTACTTATATTTGGACTGGAGGTGTTGGCTTTGGAACAACCAATAACCAAACGGGAAAAAATCTTGCAAGCTACTCTGGAGTTAGTTCAGGAACAAGGCCTGAACGAATTGACTACCGCGAAAATTGCCAGGCGCAGCGCCACAGCCGAAACCATCATTTATCGTCATTTTTCCGGCAAGCAGGAAATTCTCGTCGAATTACTGCAACGTGTCGGCAGTGACTTTCAAAAATCAGCGGAAGTAATTTTCGCCGAAGACATCTCCCCTGCCGAAAAACTGTCGAAAATGTCCGCCAGTCATTTAAGTTTTATTAAACAAACCAAAGGAATCTCTCGAATCTTGTTTTCCGAACAGATTCATCTAGCCGCTCCTGCCGACCCGCTCAAAATTGCCGCCCGAGCAATCGCTGCCAATTACCGGAATTGCGTCAAACAAATTATCTGCGACGGAAAAATAACCGGCGATTTTGACGCAGATCTCGATGCAGAAACCGCCTCGCGCAGCTTCATGGGATTGCACTATCTGGTGATGCACGAATGGTCGCTGGACAGTTTCAGTTGGGATCTGCAGGAACTTAATACTTCGATCGCCGATTATTATATCAAGGCCTGGAAAGCAAAATAGGCATTGACAGCCGAAAAGCATTTTCAATAAAAATGGAAAGGATGTGACTGTAGTGAAATGGTACCATAGCATCCGGTTTCGCCTGATGATGATTATCTCCAGTCTGGTCATCGGATCTCTTGTCATCGTATCCGGCACCAGTTATTACTTCGCACATCGCTACCTAGCCGAAAGTATTGCTGCAACCGAAGCTTCTGTCGCATCCGACATTGGTTTTCGGATTAAGACCGACATGGACCTGTTGATCGTCCACTTGGAAGACCTGGCTAGTATCGCCCGGCTACAAAGCGGTGATAAAACGCAGATTCTGCCAGCCATTCAGGAAGCGCACAAACGCATCGGCAAGTTCGAAAATATCTTGTTTGCGTCGCTGGACGGCAATTCCATTAATGAAGCGACCACTGTAATCAGTATTGCTGACCGCGAATATTTCAAAAAAGTTCTGGATATCAAAAAACCCTATATTTCAGAAGTATTTATTTCACGATTTTCCAAAAAACCAGCTGTTTCTTTGGCTGTACCGGTAATGCGCAACGGTCAACTAATCGGTATGCTGGCGGGAGTCTACCCGCTTGATAGCCTGATGTCAATTGTGAAATCGATAAAGTATCGTGAGAAAGGCTATGGGTTTATAGTTGATGACGGCGGTCAATATCTCGCCCACCCCACTCGACCGGAACAAGTCGGTCATGTAAATATGCGTACTGGCGAGATGTCGGCGGAGTTGCAAAAAAAGCTGGGCAGCAATGTCAAGCTTGATCCGGCCTTGATCGCAAAGTTTAAAGAAGTTGCCGACAAAGGCATCCGAGCGCAAGTATCTTATAAATCAACCGCCGGCATTAATCAAGCAGGTTCAATAAACCCAATTCAATTGGCTGGCGGCCAACGTTGGATCCTAATCCTTTCGACGACCGCCGCAGATGCAACCAGCGAAGCGACCGCTTTGACCCGCATCATCCTCGGCCTTTCTCTCGTTTCCCTGCTCTTGGCGCTACTCATCTCTTATTTCCTTAGCGGCAGCTTTGTCAAGCCGATTGTCAGGGTAGCCAGCGTGGTGCAGGATATCGCCCAGGGTAATCTGAAAGAAGTCAAAAAAACAATTAACGACAATAGTGAATTCGGCCAACTCTCCGACAACGTCATCCTGATGAACCACAATCTGCGTGATTTGGTAAGACAAATCCAATCCCAGGCCCAGCAAGTCGCGGCAGCCAGTGAAGAGTTGACTGCCAGCGCCGATGAATCAGCCAATGCATCTACCCATGTTGCCGAAGCATCTGTCGATGTGACCACGCAGGTGCAAAAACAACTGCGCTCCGTCGGCGATGCGGCTGCTGTAGTTTCCGAAATTTCGGCCAGCATCGAGGAAGTATCCGCCACCGTCCAAAGCATCGTGGTATCCTCGGATGCGACCGCAACGATGGCGCAGTCCGGCAGCAAAGATGTCAGCAATGCAGTGAATGAAATCAAGAACATTGAAGTTGCTTCCAATCGTACCGGCGAGCTTGTCGGCAAACTCGGCGAGCGATCCAAAGAAATCGGCTTGTTTGTAGCAACCATCTCTGGTATTGCCGGTCAAACCAACCTGCTCGCACTCAATGCGGCCATCGAAGCAGCCCGGGCCGGCGAACAGGGTCGCGGTTTCGCCGTAGTCGCCGAAGAAGTACGCAAACTGGCGGAACAATCCGCCGAAGCCGCCAAACAAATCTCCACCCTGATTAATGAAATTCAGCGCGATACCGATGAGGCAGTTAAAGGAGTGAACGAGGCCGGCGCTTTGGTCAAACACGGAACCGATGTCGTAAGCAATGCAGGCGTAACCTTTAACGCGATCGTCGACAAGGTGCTGGAAGTCTCCGAACAAATCCGCCAGACGGCGCAGGCGGTTGATCAGGTTGCCAATGGCAGTCAACGCATCGTAACTTCGGTGGAAGAAATCGATGGCGCCGCCAAAAAAACCGCCGGTCAGGCCGAAAACATCTCGGCAGCGGCCGAAGAGCAATCTGCCGGTATGGAAGAAATCGCATCCTCCAGTCGGGCGCTGGCCCAACTGGCGCAGGAAATGAATTTGGCGATCAGCAAGTTTCGTATCTGATCATCTGAACAAAAACTCCGCACTACCAGCAGGTGGCGCGGAGTTTTTGCAATAATTGCCAGACGCGCATTCTCATAGCAGGATTAGCTGAAATCTTTAGCGAAAAACTACTACAACAAGGATTCGGCAAATCAAATCATAGCTGGAGCGATAAAATGAACAACGATTGGCGCAGCAGATCTAACCATTTTTGGCACGAGTGGGTCGTTCCCAATTCGGTGCTATTTAGCTACTGCCTGATCCTGATTATTATCGCCTGGTGCTTTACTTACGCCGTTGTTTGGCAGGACCGCCGGGAAACAATGCAAGGTATTATAAACAACAACAATATATTAACCCGTTCCTTTGAAGAACATGTACGGCGCAACCTGCAACAGATTGATGACTCGTTGCAATTAATCAAGTTCGAATACGAACGGGAACAGCAAGTTACTCCGTTCATTAAGCGTTATTATGCCAAATTGTATACGAATCCGCTACTCAATCACTCAATCATGATTGATGAAAATAGACAGGTCATCGCCAGTAGCATCCCTGTCGACCCGGGCACAAATTTCGCAACCGTACCCCATATTGACTACCATGAATCAACCGACCGTTGGGAGCTGTTCTTTGGCCGTCAATTTGTCGGGCGAATCAGCGGCACTACCTCCATTCATCTAAGCCGGCGGCTTAATCACACCGATGGCAGTTTTGCCGGCGTAGTCATCGCCGCTATCGATCCGTTGTTTTTTACTAGATTTTATCAGGATATGGAACTGCCGCCTGAAACCATCGTACGTGTCGTCGGCCTGGATGGCTGGATGAGAGCCAGTCGTGACCCCAATGAACCAAAAGCATATCCCAATCTCAAGCAATCAGGAATCCTGTTTAAGCGGCTTGAAAAAAATAAGATCGGCGAGTACACTTCCATCGGCGCCGTTACCGGCAAAATTCGTTTTTTCAGCTACCGCACCATGCATGACTTTCCATTAATTGTTCAAGTAGGAGTCGATAGAGAAATCGCCCTGGCGCCGCATCGGAATCGACGCAATATATCTTATGGTCTGGCGGCATTCATTTCAATCCTGTTGCTCGGGTTCACCGGCGGTGTTGCAATCCTAAGCAAGCGGCGCCATCAGTCCGAACAGCGGCATCAATTATTGTTCAGCAGTATGTCGGCTGGAGCGATATATTATGACAGCGATTGCCGCTTGCTGGATTGCAATGAGGCCGCCGCGCGAATTTTGGGTATTTCTCTGCAGCAATGCCGCAACCGTTCGTTGCTTAATCCCGAGTGGCAATGTGTTCAGGAAGATGGCAAAACGATGCCTGTGGATTCTTTCCCTGCGGTGGCGGCGCTACAGACTGGCAAAACTGTTGAGCAGCACATCCTGGGAATTTATAACCCGCAAGTGCAAGGAATAGTATGGCTTAATGCTACTGCTGTTCCGCAGTTTCGCACCGGCGATACAAAGCCCCATCAAGTATTTTTGCTGTTTAGCGACATCACGGAGCGAGTGCGGCAAGAACGGTCCCTGATCCACGATGCCCGCTTGGCCAATCGAATTCAACATGCGCTGCTGCCCCAACCAGCGACATCCGAACATTTTGACCTGCGCACGATTTATCAGCCCTACCGTTACATCAGCGGCGACCTCTACTTCATGGACTGGCGGCAAGAAAACCAGGTTTTGCGCTGCTATTTAATCGACGTCACCGGGCATGGCCTTGCCACTGCCCTGCATACTTCCGCCATCAATGTGCTGTTGCATGAAGTGAACGATCTGGACCTCCCCTTAGCCGAACAACTGCGCTGGCTAAACCGACAAACTACCCGGTATTTTGAGGATGCCTCTTTTGCGGCGGCAATCATTTTCGAGATTGACCTGACGTTGCACCAGCTACGTTATGCCTGTGCCGGCATTCCAGAGTTTTGGCTTTCCAATAAACAACATTCAGGGCCGTTACAAGCAAAAGGTCTGTTTTTGGGGATTGATGCAACAGAAACTTTCGAATCGCATACGATCGCATTAACCCCAGGCGATTGCCTGTATTTCATGACCGACGGCCTGACAGATATGCTACGCCAACGCAGCGAACCGCCACTAGCTGACTTTGACACCATGCTCGCCTATTTGAACGCTCTACCGGAATCAGCGGAATGTCGCGATGATGCAACCGCCATCTGCATAAAAATCCGTTCTTTGCCCCGCGACCAAGATCAAGCGAATGGTTGGCCACGCTTTTTGAACATCAACGGCTACGGCGATTATCGGCGTCGGCGGGAAACGCTGACAAACTGGTTGGCGGATCTAACGGGTCGCGCCCATTCCGTGCAAGAGGTCGCGATTAATGAGGCCTTAGCCAATGCGTTGGAGTGTCGCGACAATATCCCCCGCCCGCATCAGGCCCGTATCAAATTGAACCGAATCGGACGTGTGCTTGTCGTGCGAATTAAAACCAACCGAATCGGCTTTGCCGGCAACGCACTGCTGCGCCGCCTGAAAGCTACGCCCGAATCGCTGTTCAGTTACGGGCAACTGGAATCCATGGGGCGCGGAATTCCCTTGATGGTCTCCCTAGCGGACCGGATCACCTATAACAGCGAAGGAACCGAGCTGCTTATGGCCTGGAAACTGGATTGACGCATTACTTCACTTTTGTATCGTCGTTACTACTTCCACCGGTCGGCGGATGCACATGGCAAAACCGGCCGCGACTATTCCGCAGCCAATAAAGTACCAAAACATCGCAGTATAATCGCCGTAATGATCGAGCAGCATTCCCGCCAGCAACGGTGACAAAAACCCGCCTACATTACCACCCGAATTCATTACAGACATGCCAACCGGATAGATGCCGCGGGCAGCAAGCCGAATCGGATAAGTCATAAATCCAGAAGGCGTCAAGCCGACAAACACGCCAAAGAACAACAACAGCGCAATCGTCCAGGTTAAAGTAACCGGTGCAGCAATAAATAGATACAGGCTGGCCGAAGTCAACATGCTACCCCAGATCATCACCGGCAACGGATTGCCGCCCAACCAATGGTCGACGATCCACCCCCCGGCCAATGCGCCGGCTAAAGCACCGACCCAGGGAACCGCCGCCAGCCAACCCATTGAGATCAAATCCATACCGCGTGCATTTACAAAATAGGACGGCAACCAGGTAATAATGCCGTAAAACACAGATACAAAAAAGAAGTAAGCAAGCGTCGTCAGCAACAGGTCCCTGCTTCGCAATAGCTTTGTCTTAGTTTCAACCATCGCAACGGTGCGGTTCGTCGTAAATAACTTGGCGAAAAACCGACTTTGTTCGCCGGCGCCAGTCTGTTTATCAATCAAAGTTGCAGATCGAATTTCGGCCAGTTCAGCTGTTGAACAGCGCCGGCTCTCTTCCGGGCTTGAACGGATGTAGTAAGTCCAACAGGCGGCCATAATCAGGCCGCTAAAGCCGAAGAACTGGAACATCATGCGCCAACCCCAGTTCACGATAAACCAGGAACAAAAGGGCGGAAACAAAATTGGCGCCAGCATTGTCGAAGCAACCATAACAGCAATGGCCCGCGACTGTTCTTTGGGTGGAAACCATTGCCCAATGATCGAATTGCCGCCGACCGAAATTGGTCCCTGGGTTACGCCTAACCCCAGCCGGTACCAACCGGCCCAGGTCAACATCGACATAGAACCGAATAACCAGAGAAAAACCGACATCAGACATAGTGCAATCCCAACCAGAATCCTGCAACCTGAACGAGCAATCCACAAACCGGCCGGCACTTGCGTCATGAAGTAACCGAGAAAGAAAAAGCCTGAAAGCGCTCCCGCTTCGGTATTGCTCATGCCAAACTCATTGACCAGAGCCGGAATCGTTACCCCAATACTGATACGGGAACCGAACACGAGCGTATACATAATAAAAACAATTAGTAAAACGAATTTGCGATAGCTTTTCATTTTGATAGTTATTCGCGAAGTATGTTGATATTCCTGTCAAACAAAAAATATTACGGTCGTAAACATGATCATAACAAAAGTGTATGCGAACTATTTGCTCACCCGCACCTGATTTCTACCACCGTTTTTTGCCGCATACAGAGCGGCATCCGCCCGCTGGATTAATGCTGGCAAAGAGTCTTCGGCATTGCTGCTGCAAATACCAATACTGACAGTTAGTGATACATCGGTCGTTGCATTTACGCCGAATACTACAGCTTGTATGTTCTGCCGCACTCGCTCCGCAATTAATTTGGCCCCTTCCGGATCGATCTCATACAGTAAAACGGCAAATTCTTCACCGCCGACGCGACCGAGCAGATCGGTACAGCGGAGGGTTTCCGTGCAAATTGCCGCAACTTTCGCCAACACAGTATCGCCCACGGGATGGCCGAATGCATCATTGATCCGTTTAAAGCCATCCAAATCCAGCATCAGCAACGAGCAAGCTCCTCCGTAGCGCTGAACCCGTTGTAATTCCTGCTCGGCGCGCAACAAAAAGTACCGTCGATTATATACCCCGGTCAGTTCATCGGTGATCGCCTGTTGCTGCAGCTCTTCCTGAAACTTTTTGCGCTCGCTGATATCGCGGGCGATTCCAAGGACGCCGATCAATTCTCCTTTTGAATCCATCAGCGGGGTTTTGATTGTTTCCAGAAAAGCAGCATGCTGATCGTCAGCAAATGTGACGTTCTCCTCATTCATGCTCGGTTTTCCATTGGTCATCGCCTTCTTGTCATATTCACGAAACAACTCAGCCAGCTGTTGCGGCACAAAATCATAATCAGTTTTACCGATGATCGCTGATTCAGGCGCACCGAAGAAGCGTTCAAACATCGGATTACAGAATAAATATCGCCCCTCCTTGTCTTTTAGCCAGACCAGGTCTGGAATAGTCGCTACGATAGTCCGCAATAACAGTTCCTTTTCCATCAACTCCTGTTCGGCGCGCTTCCGCTCAATCGCCTGGGATACTTGCGCGGCAATCGCCGAAAACACTTCCGTCGACAAGAACTCGCCTGGGGCGCTTTTGAGTTTGGAAAACAGCGCAATCGCGCCAAATATACGCCCTGAAGGGTCCATGAGCGGCGCACCCAGCCATGTATTGATTTTCACATAAGCGATTTGATCTTCGCCAGACGCACGTAAGCGGACCAAATCTTCTGCAGTCAGATACACTGTCTTTCCTTGTTTCATGATATATTCGGTCAAGCCGAACCCGAGCGGACGCCGCTCTGGAATCATCGACTGATTTGCGGAGCGATAGTGGTAGGCGATTTCCTGTTTTTCAGTATCGAGAATGGCAATAGTAAAGTTCTCAGCGGCAGATAATTGATCAACAGCTACATGGATCTTTAGATATAATTCGTTCAACGATACTGAAAAAAACGCCGCCTCGGCAATCGCGCGCAAGGCCGACTGCACCGCCGCATTCCGCTGCTGTGCATCTTCAGCGCGTTTTCGCTCCGAAATATCGATGACTACCACCCTGGCAACGATACTGTCCACCAGATCCAGCGCCAATGATGCTTCAATTCTTGCCCAGAAGCAATCAGCCTTTGCTTGGGTCATACGCAACTGAAAAGATTGAGATCGGCTGGTCTCGAACAGTTGCGCCAATTTTTCCGCCAACAAAGTTCGATCATCTCGATGAACGAACTTCATCAGAGATTGCTGAATCAATAGGTTTTCATCTGTTTTCAGCATACGGCTGAGCGCCACGTTCGATTCGTAAATGATCGCTTCGCGTGAAATAGTAACAAAACCGACCGGCGCTGCATGATAAAAATCATAATAGCGCGCCCGCGAATTCTCCAGTTCATTCTGAATCCGCAGCAATTGTTCGTTCTTAAGTTCCAAGCTGGTCTGTTGCAACCGGAGCTCCTGCAACAGTAGCCGTGCCGCTTCCGGCGAGAGCAGGTCTGTCTGAATCGGTGGATTCAGCTCTTTTTCCGCTTTGTTTTTGCTGGTGACCCGTTTAATATCTTGATTGGTTCGAATACGTATAACTATCACCATCCAATTAGCAAACCATCGCTTTATTGTTATTATAATTATACAAATATTTAGAAATTCCTTTGAATTAACGGGATAATTTTATTCACCATTTTTAGTTTAGATCGACGCTTTGACAACGGCAATTCCGCTTCTGCGCGTCCAGGATTTCCGCGGCGAAAAAAGGGTATCAAGCAACTAATGGCTAATTCTTCAATCGGAAGATAATGCTCAGCGTTGGGAGGGTGAGTTATGATCAAATGTCCGGTCTGCAATCAAATGGAAATTGAATACCGAATGGAGAAGCGTGATTTTGCCGGCAACCTAATCACCGTAGAAGCGCCCGGCGATAAGATTTTCCCGCCTACTGCCACGGACTGTCAACTGTGGGCGCTTTACCACCAGCATAGCGGTGATACAGAAGAAAGCAAAAGCATCGCCAAATTGGCAGCCTGGATCGGCGCGTTGGGCTACACCCGCTCCATCAAGCACTGGTAGCATTGGCGGCAACTAAATTGATGCGAAAATGGGTAAAGACTCCAAGCATATTGCGTTGGAGTCTTTACCCATTTTCACTATAGAAAACTTTTGAATAGGTGATTACGTGAGCTAGAAAACAACGACAGCACTTCCTGTCATTTCGATATTGTCCACCTGCCAATCATTATTCATCGTAGCGGAACAAACAACTTACTTCAGTCCATCCATATTTGACTTTCCTTGAAGCAACTAACCAATCCTGCATCCAGCTTCCCCGCATTGGCCATTTCGCCAAGAATTGCAAACGCCTTTTCCGGCGGTAATGCGTTGCGGTACGGACGGTCGCAGGCTGTCAGCGCATCATAGATATCCATGATTGTCAAAATTCGTACAGGAATCGGCAGATCGTCAGTCGTTAGCTTGCGGGGGTATCCGCTACCGTCCAAGAATTCGTGGTGCGAGCAGGCCCAGCCGGGAACCGTGCAGTACTTTGCGCCGAACGGAATTTGATCCAGCATCTTTCTGGTTATGCCTACATGGTTTTCGATCGTATGTCGTTCATTTTCCGTCAAGGTCCCGCATGGCACCATGAGCGCCTCCACTTCCATCGGCAACAACCATGGCTCTTCGTTGCCACCGGCGCGTGACCAAGTTCGCTCCGCCAGTTCTTGGGTTTTCTGTTGCATTTTCTCGTCAACTACCGTGGACGGATTGTTGACCTTAGCCAGAAAATCGTTGACGCTATCCATATCGGCTTCGATGTCCGCAATCTCTATCCAGAATGTGGCGATCCCTTCCGGTGTTTTCAATTGATCCCCTTTCATTGCTTTTTTGATCAACTGAACCTTACGTTGCTCGCGAATCGTCATCAATCGGCAATACAGCAATTCTTCATGTTCACCCAACCGGGTCGGTTTGTCCATAATTTCAAGCGGAATGGCAATTTTTCCAATATCGTGCAGCCACGCCGACATGATCAGTTGTTCGATAACTTCCTCGGACAATTCGTCCGCTGCCCCCTGCTTTTTTAAGTAGCGGGCGAAGCTTCCCGCACGTCTGGTCATATTGCGGGTATGGTTGGCATTGTAAGGGCTGCGTTCGTCAATGGCGGTGGAAATGACCCGCACGAAAGCATGCAGCATTTCGTCCAGTTCCTTCACATAACGCATATTGCTGATAGCCACCGCTGCCTGGGAAGCGATGGAACAAACCACCTGCTCGATATAACAGGCAAAAGGGATGACCTGACCCTGCTCATCCTGGGCATTCAAGAGCTGCAACACTCCGATGGTTTCGCCTTCGTTGTCTGCCAGCGGCACAACCAACATCGATTTCGTATGATAACCGGTTATCGAATCGTAACGACGGGGACCGGAAAAATCAATCGCATTCTGCTTTACTGCATACACATCGGCAATATTGACAACCTTTTTATTCATTGCGCAATACCCGGCAACCGTTGTAGCGTCGATGTCGAGCGGCGGCAAATTTATCTTCTCGCCGAAACCTCCCTGATAGATATTTAGCTTGTCGTTTTGAATGATTTTAAACACGAGCTGCTCCTTTTCCAGCAAAAACAAGGTGCCCGCGTCACATTGCGTAATGCGCCGGGCTTCGCGCAAAATCATTTCCAACAGCTTTTTGCTGTTTTTTTCCGCCGATAGGGCGATTCCAATATCGAGCAGTTCCTTCACGGCCTCGACGGTTGCTTTAGAATACGCACTCATAAGAACACCTCCAGTCCTTCC
>JBGSKE010000572.1:0-21386 GCA_041741355.1 Negativicutes bacterium
ACAAAAATCCATCGGCAGCATGACATTTTCCAACGCCGTCAGTGTGGGCAGCAGTTGAAAAAACTGAAATACGACGCCCACCGTCCGGCCGCGCCACACTGCGATCTGATTTTCCGTCAACGTGTGAACCGGAGTTCCTGCCACCCAGGCTTCGCCGCCTGTAGGCCGGTCGATTCCGGCGACCATATTGATCAAGGTCGATTTTCCGCTGCCTGACTTGCCGACCACCGCGACAAATTCACCAGCCCCCACCCTCAGGTCAATCCCTTTTAGCGCTTCAAATTCACCAGCGCCGGTGATATAGGTTTTGCGAATCCCTGACAATTCTATCGCAGGCATGGTCGGATCAGGCGCCGGCAATGCCACAGCTGATAACCGCGAAAACCAATTCTTCATTCCAGCCAATCTCCTCCAAACCAACGTAATGTACACAGCGACATTTTATCACTTGTTCGCAGGATATAAAACCGCTAAACGCTGAATACGCTTACGCAAATCAATATGGTCCAGATATCGCAAATATTCTCCTCTTCTTGCAGGGAGCACACTAATTCGCGCCGAATAAACAGAATAAACAAATTAATAGCTATTTAACGCTGGAACAGCGTTCACGCAGTTCAAAGCCGAGGTGAGTTCGAATGGCAACAGAAAAAAGAGCAGCTCTTTTGCAAGCCCTGATCAAAGCAATCCCCGATATGCTCTGGCTAAAGGACGCCGATGGCGTTTTTCTCGCCTGCAATAAGATGTTTGAGCGGCTGTACAACACCAAGGAAGCTGACATACTCGGCAAAACCGATTATGATTTTGTCGATCCTGCTTTGGCCGATGCTTTCCGGGAACACGACCGCAAAGCCATGTTAGCGGGAAAACCCTGTTCCAATGAAGAAGCTGTCGTATTCGCCGACGATGGCCAACACGCCAATTTAGAGACAACCAAAACGCCTCTATACGATGAATGCGGCGCTCTCATCGGCGTATTAGGGATTGCCCATGATATTACGAAACAAAAACAACTGGAAGCGGAACTGCGCGAAAGCGAACAACGGTTCGCCAATTCATTCCATTATGCACCGATTGGCATAGCGATAGTATCCATGGACGGTCACTGGCTCAAAGTCAACCAGGCTTTATGCAATTACGTTGGTTACACTGCGGAAGAAATGATGACCAAAACATTACACGACATCACTTATGCCGATGATATCAACGCCACCGCGGATCTTCGCCGCCGAATACTGTCCGGGGAAATCAATACCTGCCAACTGGAAAAACGCTATCGGCATAAGTCCGGACGCATTGTATGGATATCGCTAAGCACGTCGCTGGTCCGCGACAAAACCGGCGAACCGCTCTATTTCATTTCCCAGATGGAAGACATCACAGAGCGCAAGCGTATCGAGCAAGAACTGCAACTTCACACGCGCAAGCTGGAAGAAATAGTCGAGAACCGCACGCAGGAACTGTCAGCCGCTAACCAGGAACTAACGGCGATGAATGAAGAAATGAGCGCGATGAATGAATCACTCCAGGAAGCAAACCGGCTGCTTGGCGAAGAAATCGAATTTCGCCGACAAAAGGAACAGGAATTGTTCTTGCGCGGAAAGCAGTATCAGGCTACAGCCGACCTGTTGACTCATCCCGGCGAAAATTTTGATGAACTGATAAAAATCATTTTGCAAGATGCCCTGAATTTAATCGGCGCCCCAGGGGGTTCCATTGGTCTGCAAGAAGATCAAGGCAAGAACTTTATTGTCCGGTATGCCGTCGGTTATGCCCCGGAAAAGCAGTTGCCGCCTCGTCCGACAGACCTTGGAATATTGGGCGAAGTATTTAGGTCCGGTGAAATGCTGCTCGTAGAAGACTATCGTCAATATGAGCCTCGTTTGAACGATGCCTCTCTTGCCCATTCGACAACCGTCATCATGGTGCCGCTTTTGATTGACGGCAAAGTCACGGGCGCACTGACTGCCAACTGGCGCGATGAGGTCCACCGGGTTACCGACGCGGATCGGGAGGTTTTACGCCAATTCGGCGTTCTGGCTTCCATCGCGTTAGAAAAGTCCCAGGCCAAACAGCAAATCACTTATCAGAAAGACCTGTTGCAGCGACTGGCGGAAACGACGTCCACCCTGGTGAACGAGTTGGACCTCGACAAGGCGCTGCAAAACATTTTGGCGCAGGCAACCTCCTTTATGAATATCCCCCATGGATTTATTTCTTTCTTTGAACCGGATGGACTCCATGCCACCATTCAGTGCGGTTTAGGTCGCTATGAGGAACGAGTCGGCGAGTCCTCATTCTTTGAAGAAAAGGGAATCTATGCAGAAGTCCTGCGAACCGGCCAAATGGTCATCGTCGACGATTACGCCAACTGGCCAGGCCGCTGGGAAGGTGCTTTCACCGATGCAATGACAGCCCAAATGCAAGCCCCATTAACCGCGGATGGAAAGATATTCGGCTGCCTCGGATTATCCGTGTTTGGCGAACCATTCATGGTGGATCAGACAAAGCTTGCCGTATTTGAGCAATTGGCCACAGTGGCAACGATTGCGGTAAAAAATGCCATGGCGCATCAAAAGACCCAGCATCAAGCCCTTCACGACCCCTTGACCGGTCTGCCCAATCGAGCGTTCCTGAATAACCGCCTTGATGAAGAGATGCAAAAAGCGCAAAACGACGAGGCCAACGGCGCAGTATTTTATATCGATCTGGATGATCTGAAAACGGTCAACGATAGTTTTGGTCATTCCTGCGGCGACGGCGTCATAAAAGCGGCGGCCATTCAAATCGCTGATATAGTAGGCCCGGATTCGTTCGTCGCCCGGGTCGGCGGAGATGAGTTTATCGTAATCCTGAGCGGGGAAGATCGCTTGAAAAATATTGCACAAATCGCTAACCGACTTGTAAGTGCTTCCCACCGCGAGTACGAAGTAGGAGGTCGAAACATCCACATGTCGGCCAGCGTCGGAGTCACGCTTTATCCCGGCGATGGAAACGTCAGCGAAGAAATCCTGAAAAATGCAGACAGTGCCATGTACGCGGCCAAAGCCGCCGGTAGAAACTGTTGGCGTTTTTTCGAACCGGAAATGCTGAAGGATGCATACTGCAAGTGGTCTTTGACGCAAAGCCTGCGGCATGCTTTGGAACGCGGCGAACTATATTTGCACTTTCAACCGCAGATCGCGCTCAAGAACAACAATGTCATTGGCTTTGAAGCGTTGTTGCGCTGGAACAGCCCGGAACACGGAATGGTGTCGCCGACACGTTTTATTCCACTGGCGGAAAGCAGCGGACTTATTTTACCCATCGGCAATTGGGTGGTCGAGGAGGCCTGCCGTTTTGCCCGTAAGCTGGCGGAGATCGGGCGGGCGAGCCTTCATGTCGCAGTCAACATTTCGCCGCGACAGCTGGCCGCTGCAGATTTTGTCGAGATGGTTCGCCTCACTATGGAAGGAACTGGCATACAACCGAAACAACTGGAAGTGGAAATTACCGAAAACGTACTGATTGACTCACTGGAAGACAGTATAAAAAAACTAAACGCGCTGAAAGCGCTGGGAGTAGGCCTTTCCCTCGACGACTTTGGTACGGGTTTTTCTTCCCTGACCTATCTGCAAAATCTGCCGGTGGATACGCTAAAAATCGACAAATCATTCATTGACAAAATTTTGGCAGATAGCGTGCAAAAGGATTTTGTCCGGTCGATCATTGATATGGCTCATGCAATTGGTCTGCAGGTAACGGCTGAAGGCGTGGAGTGCGACGTTCAGCTGGAAAACCTTTCCCTGTTCGGCTGCGACTGCGTGCAGGGCTATATTTTCAGCAAGCCGATTCCTCCGGCAGAAGCCCTGCATTTTTCCATTCACAAAGCAGAAGCCTAAATCCATGATCACTATGCTTTAAACAAAAAGAGCAACAGATTTCCAAGTGGAAAATCTGTTGCTCTTTTTTGATAAAACTGTGCTACTGCAGTCTATCGTTTCGGCTCAGTCTTGGCCCGCTTGGCTATTTGCGCCGGCGTACCGTAGGCATTGGTGTAATAATTCTTCCCCAAAACAATATCCATCTCAGCAGCCAATCCGGCGTCATTCAGCCGTTCTTTTATCCGCAGCTTGTCCTGATTCGGCTCAATCGGATTCACCGTATGCTGCAGTCCGCTCAGAATTCGCCCCAGATAGTGATAGGGAATCCCCACCGCCATTTCTTCCTTGCCCCACTGCGCCACGCAACGGGTGCCGGAACAAAGCATTGACAGATTGGGCATGTTGCGTTCATGGGGATACGAGGTACACTCCTGGCAAATCGCGCACATGCCGGCAACTTTTACGTTCGCGAGTTGGCCGTGATGATACGCATATCCCTGGACAATCCGCATGATATTGTACGGGGTCGAAACGAGAATTACGATATCGGGAGGAATTTTTTCGTACTCCGCCAGTGGCCGAATCTCCACGCCGACGCAGCGATGGGCGCAGTACACCATGTCTCTGGCAACTGTTCGGCTTACGCCCAAATTTTCATAAACTCCCAACTTTGCGTGTCGGTTGCCGGAAATCGCCTCTTCCGAAACCGCCGCCAAGCCAAGTGCGCGCGAGGCGGCAAAGCAGGCGCAGTGATCGGCATCCATCTTGTAATTGCGTCCCATCGTGGCCCAACGTACAGCCGTGCAGTAGGGCATGCCGCCTTCGAGGGCGGTTGCTTCGCAATTGTCAAAATCGTCCTGCGCCAAGAGGAATCGGATACCCACCGGTTTGCGGGCCAATTCCAACAAAATCTCCAGCCACTCGGCGGCAGCTTTCGCCCCAACTTCAGTATGCATTGCCATGATTAATTAATGTACTGATACAGGCCGCCGTAGTGTTCCGTAGCAAACTTGCGGACTTTTTCACTGCGGAAAGCGCTGACCAGCTCCTTGGCCCACGGCTCATTTTCATATTTCGCTTTCACAACTACCCCTTGCGGATAATTTTCGGGCTGTTTGTCGCGAGCCAGGAACAATTTAAAATCTTTGTTGGCATTGCGCATGTGACTAAAGAACACAATGGAAGCATCGACATCCGGCAGCGCACGAACTGTCTGAGTCTGGTCCATATCCTTAAATTTTAGCTTGCGGGGATTCGACGCGATATCAATCAGCGAAGCCTTGTCTGTTTTATCCTTGAACGTAATCAAGCCCGCGTCGGCCACAATACGCAGCGCACGATCCATATTCATGGCATCGTTCATCAGTGCAATGGTAGCGCCTTCCGGCAATTGGTCGATTGATTTGTGTTTTTCCGAGTAGAGACCCATCCCCACCGTATAAAGATAAGGTTTCAACATCACAAGATCGCCATTGCCTGCCTTGTTGAACATTTCCATAAATGGACGGTGAACCACCATAACTGCATCCATACTGCCGTCGTTTGCGGCAACCAGCGTATTCTTATTGTTGTCAAAAACTTTATAGGTGACTTTGTAGCCTTTTTCCGCCATAAGCGGCACTACTGCCGCAACCAGAGCTTGCGTCGTCTCGGCGCAGGCAATGGTGATTTCCGTCTTTTTTGCTGTGCTTGGTGTGGTGTTTTTGGTATCCTTGCCAGCTGTGCCGCCGCCACATCCCGCTGCGACAAGCAAGCTCATGCACAGACAGACTGCGATACCCCATTTTTTTCCGTTCATGTTCTACAACCCCTTTACTCTTTCACCTTTTTATATATCAGTTCCCCAATGCCTTGGATCGCTAATACCATCACAAATAGGATAATGACGATCGCGTACATCATCACATCGTCAAACCGCTGATAACCGAATGTCAACGCTACTGCCCCCAGCCCGCCGGCCCCCACTGCGCCGGCCAGGGTAGTGCTGGCCAAAAACAGGATAGTCGTTGTCGTCAGGCCGGAAACAATCGACGGCAAGGCCTCGGAAAACAGTACTTTAAACATAATCTGACTGTTGCTGGCGCCAAAAGAACGCGCCGCCAGAATGACATTGCGGTCCACTTCCAGCAAACTCGCTTCCATATAGCGCGCAATGACCGGAAACGCCGCCAGTGTCAGCGGCACAATCGCCGCCTTTTCACCGATCGAAGTACCAACCAGCGCCCGGGTCAGCGGCGATATGGCAACGATCAGGATAATCACCGGGAACGAACGAATCATGTTCACGGAAAAACCGACGGTTTTGTAAATCCTGCTGTTGGGTTTCAGGCCAAAGGGAGATGTTGTCACCAGGACAACCGCGACAACCGTGCCGATAACAAAACCGAGCACCATCGAAAAGAACAGCATGACCAGCGTAGAGCCAATGGCAGGCAGAATGATCTCCGGCAGATATTCGAGCAACCGGGTATTGGAGAAATTAAAAAACATCAGCCATTCCCCCCACCGGCGAGTCCGGCGAATATGCCGAGCACTCAATTCCATGCTGCTTACAACAAAGCACGGTTTGTTCCAACTGTTCGGCCGCCACATGCAGATACAGCAGCCCATAACTTTCGGCTTCGAACTGCTCAATATCCGCCGAGACGATCGAGAAATCGCCCTTTAGAAAAGCAAACAACTCATATAACGCCGCCGGCCCGCCGACAGACTCCCGCAAGGCAACCCGCAGCAGCGAGCGTCCCGCTGGCGCGTAAATTTCTTTGTGGCCAACCAGTTCACGCAATTCCGCCGGTTCTGCCAAAAACACATCACTCACCCTGCCGGTTGTTGCAATCCGGTTGCCGGTGATAATCGCCATCCGTTTGCAGATTGTCTTGATCACAGCCATATCATGGGTCACCATCAGGATCGTGATTCCCATCTGCCGGTTGACATCCCGCAACAACTCCAAAATCGATTGGGTGATCGCCGGGTCAAGCGCAGAGGTTGCTTCATCACAAAGCAAAATGTCGGGTTCCAGCGTCAAGGCCCTGGCAATCGCCACACGCTGCTTTTGTCCGCCTGACAACTCATGCGGCAACGAATTGAGCTTATCGGTCAATCCGACCAGTGCCAACAGTTCTTCGGCTTTTTTTCGCATCGCGACTGGAGGATAGTGCCAACATTCCATCGGCAACATGACATTATCCACAACCGTCTTGCGGTTGAGCAGTGCGAAGTTCTGAAAAATCATGCCGATTTTGCGACGAAACCCCCGCATCGCCGTTTCGTTCAACTGGCTAATGTCAGTGTCGTTTACGATCGCCTTGCCGCTCTCAAATGTTTCCAATCCGTTAATGCAGCGCAACAGCGTCGATTTACCGGCGCCGCTCTGTCCCACGATGCCGAAAATCTCGCCCCGTTGCACATGCAAATTGATGTCGCTCAGCACGCGTCCGTTTTTATATGATTTGCAAAGGTTTTGCACTTTGATCATTACTTCGTTCCCCTTACCCAATTCGGCGTCGTGATTAACATTATAATACAAAATCTATCTTGGTAATATAGTAAATCTATGATAAAATAATTGAAGTGTGATGAAATCACACTTCAGAAAAGTTCACCTGACTCGCTAGCTCAATTGGTAGAGCAACTGACTCTTAATCAGTAGGTTCGGGGTTCGAGTCCCCGGCGGGTCACCAACTATATTTATTCGTTTTTCAGGCGAACCCGCACGGCGCGCAGCTCTTTGAGCACATAGCAGCCGGAAAGCGAGACCACCCGAGGGTTATATGCCGTGAGTACGGCGCTATTACTAGAAACATCATATTCCAGATTGAAATCGATTTTGCCGTCCAGGTCAAAATCGATTTTTTCGTTGATTTTGTCCGGCAACGCGGCGGGCGGTGAAAAATCGATCTGCACGAAGCCTTCGGCTCTTTGGCCGATGAGCGCATCAAATACGGCTCTGTGCTGCAACGTTTTATAAGACCCATGGTCAATCGTTCTCACGATTTCGCCGCCGCTGAACCATGGTGAAATTTGCAGGCCGGTCGCACTAATCAGCTTATGGGAGAAATAATTCATGCCAAGAAGCGTGCCCAAGACGACGACCATCATCAGAACGGCGGTAGTGTAGCCAAAAAAAGATGGCAAGCGCATGCGAACTCCCCTTTCTTTTTAATGGATCATGCTGCCCGTGAGCAGCAGTCGAAAAATTCGTTCCAACCCGCCATAAATACAGCCGCCGCCAATCACCGCGGCAAAAGTAAAGGCGGGATAGAGAAACAAGATTCGCGCCGTGAGCCGGTTAACATGAAGCGGTGTTCCCTTGATGTGGAACGAGATGGCCTGCCGGGGACAGCGATCGATGCATTTACCGCATTTGCCGCAGGAAAGCAGCGTTTTGCCTGCTTGCAGGCTTTGCTCGTCAATACTGAAAGTCGGACATTGTTTTAGGCACAGTTTGCAATCCACGCAGGCAGCCCGATCAATCCGCACTGCAAAGATATTTATTTTATTGAAGATCGACTGAAAAGCGCCGAATGGGCAGAACAGGCCGCATTGGGTCCTTCGTCCGGTCAGGATCGGCAGAACGACGACCAGGCCGATGAACAAAGAAGTAAAGATCACCGCCTGCAGCGCTGTTTTTACCGACTCGATCGCGGGAAACTCGGTGACTGTTTTGAAAGGACACAGCCAGGCGCAGTAGGTTGGCGACAGAGTGACCGCCGAAGTCAAAACGATTCCCAGCAGGACCGCCCAAGGCAGAGCCGTCCATTTTTTATCGATATCAGTGATTTTCGGCTTGCGGCAGAGGCGGGAAAACCCTTCATCCATGCCGCCAAAGAAGCAGATCCAGCTGCACCAGCCCCGCCCCACTGCAACAGAAAATCCCAGCCAAAGAACAATCATCGGCGCAATCCCGGCATGAGCGGCAAAAAATGATCCAGGGAAAATAATCGTATTGGTCAGAGCAGCCGGTATGATCAGCATCGGAATGACCAACGGGCAAAGCGGCGTTTCGCCGTCAAGCATATTGGCGGTCGACAGTTCCATCGTTCCTCTGACTTCGATCAGATTGGCGATGAACGAGACGACGAACAACAGGGAAACCAGAATAAAAAACCGGGAACGGTACTTATTGGTCTGCCCTGTGTAAATCATGCAGAAAAAAGTAGCGTTGACGAAAAGGTATGTGATGGCGGCAGGCAGCAGTTTGCCGGGATCGGCAAGCGGCTTGCCGTACAGGAGCAACACTGCGGTAATGATTAGCATCGGCAGGCAAAGCAGTCCCGCTTTTCTCCAGCCGAGGTTCCCTGTAAATGCAGTCATAGTTTAAATATCCCTCCCAATAGCAGCAGCATTCCTGTGTAGAAATAATAAACGGACATCACCGCAGCGGCGAGCCGTCCGATATTTTTTAGCCGCGAGATATTTTTACAGGCGCCGAGCAGTGGCAAAGGCAGAAAAAACAGGGCGGTTCCGCCAAAAAAGGACAAAAAAAATAACAGGCTATACCCCAATGTCGGATTTTCGCCTGCGGCGGCAAAGGCCAGCAGAAATGGCGGACAGAGATTGAGGCCGGTGAAGAGCCCCATCAACAGTGGCAATAGTACCGGTCGGCTTTGCGCCAGCTGCGCGACGCGGTCGCGCCATGAGCTGCCGGCGCAGGGGGCTATCGGCTGCAACATTCCGTACCAAAGCTGCAGCGATGCGAGCAGGATATAAATGACCCCTGTCAGCATTTCACGCTGGTCCGTCAACGTGCTCACGTAATAGCTAGCCATCCAGGCAAACACGGCAAACAAAAGATACCCCAGCAGGCGCCCCAACATAAACTGGCTCAAAGTCCCGGCGGTTTGCCGGATCGATTTCCCCTCGCCAAGCAGGTAGGGAACCAGAACCGGCGTGCAATAGGCCAGACAGGTTGCCCCAGTGGACAGGCCGAGCAAAAAACCTTGCAGCATCATGGCGTCCGGGCGTCTGATTTTTGCGCCAGATCCGATTGTTTGCGTTTCAGTCCTGCGTTAAGCCGCTCGGAATATCGGATGTTAAAAAACATGGTGAGCAGGGCCAGCGGCTCCACAATCGACAAAACAGCCAGCTGGGTCGCCAGGTTCAAGGAAAAGGACGTAGCCAGGGTCAGCCCGCCGGCAATCAGCAGCATCAGACCATAAAGGCTCCACATACTGCTATTGCGTCTGCGATGCAGCAGTACTACGGAAGATTTCGTGACCGTGCCGATGACGATACCCGTCAGCGCGCCGCGCCACAGCAGATAAAACAATTGACCTTCCATCGCCTGAAAATAGGAAATGGCAACTCCGACGAGCATCCCGATACAGGCATATATTAGCGTGTTAACGATTAATACCATTATGGTTTGCAACATATCAAAACCCTCTCTTTCTCTGCATTGCGTGAAGTTGGTCACAGTTCGAGAAATTCTTTGAATCCTTTGACATAGTTTCGCGCCACTTCGATTTCCTGGCCGCTTTTCAGTTTCAGCAGCAGGCGCGAACCAAACCAGGGCGTGATTTCGGCTACCTGCATGATGTTTACGATCTGTGACTTGCCGATCCGGATAAACCCCTGTTCCAGCAAACTGACTTCCAGTTCATATATTTTATTTTTTACCCTCAACTTGCGGCCGCCTGTCAGGCAGTAGGTGTAATTCCCCTCGGCTTCAAACAGGCGGATTTCCTCCAGTGAAACAATCTCGTAGGCTTCCGAGTCCAGCTGCCGCCCGACAACCATTGTTTTCCCTGCATCCGGCTTGCGGCCCAGCGTTGCCAAAAAGTCGGTGAGATCACCCAGCGCCTGGGGATCAAATACGATGGCAATCCCCTGTGACGGAAGCGCGAACCCCTTTTCCAGCAAGCTAAGCGATGCTGCGGGACTATGCTTCATTCCGTTCGCTTCCAGAACTGCGGCTATGACTTTCTGCAGCGAGTCAGAACAGCGCAGGTTGATTTGCATTGCAACAACACCCTTCCACTGAATTCTTATGGTTTGATTATAGCGAACTCACTTGAGAAATACACGAACATTGGGTAACAGGGTTGTTTTTCATGGTAACAGGCAACATAAAAAATGGGTTCCGGGTATTTTTTGCCGCCTTTGTAATATTTCCGGCCTTTTCCACAGCATGATATAATATGGTCAGTTTCTTTCAAGGAGCGTATTGATGCAGAAATCACAGGCTTTCAATGTTAAGAAGCTCTATTTCACCCAGCGGATCACCGACGCTTTGTCCGGAATTTTAAGCCATGCCCTCACGGTAGTTGAAGCTCCGATGGGCTACGGCAAGACCACGGCGGTTCGTGAATACTTGGGCAAAACCGACACTCCGGTTGGTTGGCAGCGAATTTACGACCATTCGCCGGATAGTTTCTGGCAAGGCTTCGCCAATCGCCTGGGCCAGTGGGACAAGAACTGCGAGCAAAGCTTGCTGCACCTCGGCTTGCCGACCGACGGCATCCTGCTGCAGGAGGCGCTACTGATTCTCGCCGGGGCCGAACTCCCCGTTTCATTCGTACTGGTAATCGATGATTTTCACTTAATTGCAAACCAGGCAATCGACCGTTTTATCGTAGAAGTTGCTGCAAGTGACATTCCCGGCCTCCACCTAGTGCTGATTGCACGCTATATTGACTTACCGACTGCGGAAGAGCTAGCGCTAAAAAACATTTTGCATTCGATCACGAAAGAAGCCTTTGAACTCGCGCCGCAGGAAATCGCTGCCTATTACCAGGCCTGCGGCATCAGGCTCAGCGGCGAAGACACCGCAAAGCTGTATGCGCTTACCGAAGGCTGGATCAGCGCTCTGTATCTGAATTTGCTAGATTATGTCGCTGAAGGCGGTTTTTCCCAGGCAACCAATATTTATCGTTTATTGGAGAAATCTGTCTACGCGCCGCTTTCCGACGAAACCAAAGAGCTGTTGCTTTGCCTGAGCATCTTTGATGGTTTTACGCTGGAACAAGCCCTGCATATGAGCAATAACCCAAATACCAACAGCTTGTTGGCTGACATCATCGCTAAAAATATTTTTGTTCACTATGATGCCAAAACCAGGGTCTATATAGTGCATCAGCTATTCGTAAAATTTCTGGCCGAGATTTTCGCCAGCCGACCAATCGACTACAAACACGCCGTGTATCAGAATGCAGCGCAGTGGTGCCTGCAAACCCACGACTATAGCGCGGCTACACAGTTTTTCTACGAATACGGCGATTTTGACAACCTGCTGATGACGCTAGAAAAAGATCGTTTGCACGATTTTACCGCCTTAAAAAATTCGCTCAAAAAATATATGGACGAGTGTCCCGGCGATGTTAAGGCCCGCCACCCCTATGCTGTGTTGCGCTATGCCATGCACTCGTTCGTTCATAATGATGCAGCAACCTACGGACAAATTTGCGCCGAATTTGCCACCACCACAGCGAGCGATGCGGGTCTGGACGCTGAAAGACGCAACCTTCTGTTGGGCGAGTTGGAGTTCATCCGCAGTTTTTCCGCGTACAACGATTTGGGGGAAATGGCGGAGTTTCACCAGAAGGCCTGGCAACGGTTAGGTCAGCCGACCAAAATCTATGATACCAGCCGCCACTGGACGTTTGCTTCTCCCTCTGTCTTATATCTTTATCATCGGAAAAGTGGTTGTCTGGAACAGGAAGTCCGCACGCTGATCGAGATCATGCCCCGCTACAATTGCCTGACCCATGGACATGGCAGCGGCGCGGAATATGTGATGGAAGCTGAGCGGAACTATCATCGAGGCGACTTCGAAAACGCCGGAATTTCAGCGTACAAAGCCTTATACAGGGCCCAGTCCAGCCAGCAGACCTCTGTTGAATTTTGCGTCCTGTTCCTGCAAATCCGGCTGGCGTATATGCAGGGCGATTTTGCGCAAATAACGGAATTTCTGCATAAAATGCGCGAGGACATGACGACTCGGAAGGATTACCAATTATTACATACGGTTGGCTTATGCGAAGGCAGCCTTTATGCCGCGCTCGGTCAAACGGAAAAAATTCCCGGCTGGTTGCTGGCCCCGGATTTGCGAAACATCCGCCTGTCGTTCACTGTGTTTGGCGCAATTAACATTGTGCACGGACGGTCGTTGCTTATCAACGGCGAATACTTAAAACTGATCGGCAGTGAGGAGCATTTTTCCCGCATCACCAGTGTCTTTCCCAACCTGTTGGGTCAGATCTATACCCACATCTACCTGGCGGCAGCCAACTTGCGGTTGTATCGGCAAGATACAGCGCTATTCCATTTGCAGCAAGCGCTGGAGCTGGCTCTGCCGGATGAACTGTACATGCCTTTTGTGGAAAACTGCGATTACATCGCTCCGTTACTGGAGAAGCTTGCCTCAGGCCCCCTCCACCGCCGCCGCATCGGCCGGATTTTGTCTCTATCTACAGTTTACCGACAAGCGACAGAAAAGATCCAGCAAGATCATTTTTCGGCTGCGCCGGCCAAACTTTCGGTGCGTGAACTGGAAATCGCGCGGTTGGCGGCGGCAGGCGTCAGCAATAAGGAAATCGGCGCCCAGCTGTTTATCTCGGAAAACACGGTCAAAAAACAACTAAAGGTTGTTTTCGCCAAGTTGGGCATCCATTCGCGGGCGCTACTAACGCAAGGCCTGGATCGGCTCAAACAGTAAAATTTCACAAAGAGTACCCGGCGGGTACTAGCCTGATAAAAAACTCCACTATACACTGGGTATAGTGGAGTTTTTATTATGACGAGGAGGAAGCGGCGTGACTCATATTGAGCGCATTGCAATCCATGAAAACTATCTGCTAGAAGCGTATTTGGACAACGGCAGCATAATCACCCTTTGCCTAAAGAACCGATTGAAAACTCTCCGCTTCGCTTTCCTGGCTGACCCAGACTTTTTTGCCAGCGCGGCCACCGACGGTCGCTTCATCCGTTGGGGGGATAAGGTTGAAATCTCACTGACCGAACTATTTCAATTGGCGCAAAAATAAGGAGAAGACTTCGTGCAACGACATCAACAGTGCTACTGGGCTTTAGTCATTGTCATCGCCTTACAAGTCGCAGGGTTGATCGCGATTTCCTTCGTGTCCACCGAATCATCGCCAACCCTCTCTTCCGCTGTTTTATGGGGGCTAGTCAGTTGCATTATTTGCCTGACGCTGGTTCTCAGCACTCGCTGCTGGCGCTTGAACCAGCAGGGTAACCAATATTCACAGGCTATGGAACTCATGGTTACGCAAAAAACCGAACAGTTGCGGCAATCGGAAGAGTCGCGCCAGCGTTTGCTGTCAAACATCTCTCACGACCTCCGCACACCGGTCAGTTCGGTTCTCGGGCATGTAGAGCTGATGCTGGAAGGCGTCGTAGACTCACCGGAGCAGCAAAGAATTTATCTGCAGCGAATTCATGCCAAAATGCTCGGCCTGAACCGCCTGATGCACGATTTGTTTGAATTGGCCAATCTCGAATCCGCCAATACCCGTTTTATTTGGACCGATATTGACGCTGGCAGCTGGCTTGACGAAGTTTGGCAAAAATATGTTTCCGACGTCAACAACGCCGGATTTCGCCTTGAACAGCAAAATCATATCAGTAATGCGATCTTTGTCCGGGTCGACAAAGATCGGTTGGATCAGGTTTTTGCCAATCTGATCTCTAATGCCATCCGGTTCATGGGCAGTGATGGAAAAATCATCGTCAGCTGCGAACTCGCCAACCCTGAACACGTTTTGTTCAAGGTTGCGGATAATGGCTCCGGTATTGCTCCGGCAGACATCCCCAAAGTGTTTGACCGATTGTACCGCGGCAGCCATTCCCGGGGGAATTCCGGCGAGCACAGCGGACTCGGCCTGGCGATTGCCAAAGAGATAGTGGAAGCACACCAGGGGAAAATCTGGGTCGACGATCGTGTGAATATCGGCTGTACGCTGTGCATCCTATTACCGGTTGTCACAGCTGATCATTGAATTTGTAGCCCTTGCCCCATACGGTCAGGATATAATCCTTGCCGTCATTGCTTTTCCCCAGTTTGTTGCGCAGGCGATTGATGTGAACGGCCACTGTCCGGGTTTCGATGCTCTCACCGCCCCAGACCAGTGAAAACAGTTGTTCGTTGGAGAAAGTCCAGCCAGGATTGCGCGCCAGCCGAGTTAGCACTTGATACTCCATCTGCGTCAATTCAACCTGCTTGCCATCGCGCTCCACCTGCGCCTTGTTCAGTTCGATCTTTAGCCCGGGAAATTCGACTTGACCGATGTGTTGGCGTGAAACATCAGGCAAGCCGCTACGGCGAAGCGCCGCCCGAATGCGGGCTAGCAGCTCCGGCAAACTGAATGGTTTGGCGACATAATCGTCGCCGCCTGCTTCCAGTCCCTTGATTTTGTCGCGTTCTTCCCCCAGCCCGCTAAGAAACAAAATCGGCGTATCCATTTCCTTGCGCAAAACCTGGCAGACTTCGATTCCGTTCAGTCCCGGCAGTTCAACATCGAGAATCAGCAGATCGGGTGAATATTCCCTGGCCAACTGAATTGCCGCCGGTCCGTCAAATGCCTGGCGGCATTCAAAACCGTTCTTGCGCAGATACAGCAGCAAGATTTCGCTCATGTCGCGATCATCTTCGATAATCAATATTTTACTCATAACACTCGCCCCTCAGCTGACGGGCCAAACAACAGCAGAAACAGTCCCTGAAGCGGGAATGCAGAAAAACAGTCGCCTGCACCGCCGGTAACGCCCTGCAAATCGGCTTCGCTGAGTTCGCCGCCGCTCTTCCACAACGTTTCTTCATGCCGCCTCAGCTCTTCGAGCGAGAATAAAAACCCATGCGCCGCCGCCAGTGGCAATACCTCCGCTTCCACCAGCCGGGCAGCCAGCAATGCATCTACCGGCTGATGTTGAACCCGCAGAAATAACTCAGCGAACTTTTTCCGCAACTGCTCATCCTGCGCCAGTGCTGCATAAAATCGTGTTACATTTTCGGCTGACATGTCGTCTCCTCCATTTCCCTCGGCCTCAGAATCTTTCTATTACCACTTGTTCGTCGACAGTCAGCTCGGCGTCTTCAGCGCAAACAGGCCTTTCACCAATTCCGCATCATCAAATACTTCCCTGATTGTTGTCTCATTCATTGATAGCACTCTCCCGCATGCTTCTACCATGTATTATTGGTTAAGTTCGCGGTTAGCACTGCAAATCCGGTTACCGTCGCGCCAATACTGCCTATAGCTGCGCCAGTCCCCGCCCCCAATGCCAGCATCAAAAGAATCGCGCCGGCTGACAGAGCTAGATATATTCCGCCAGTCACCTCGGCCAGTTCCTCTTCACTGAGTTCTGCGCCGGAGTCGTTTTTTTTCACTAGAATTTCCCTGATCGCTTTGATCTCGTCAACCGACAGCTCAACTTCCCTACCGCGCAAGGCTGATTGAACCGCCTCCGGCGTTTCCAGTGTCAGCAGACTTTGCATAAACGCTTCATCTTGGCATACCTCGCGTATTAACTGCTCATTCGTCACAATAATCGGCTCCTTTTTCATTGCGATTTCTCATTACCATTTTCCATTTGTCGCCATTTGCGTGACGAGAATGCCAATCACTCCGCCGCCACCAACAGCCATACCGGCAATAACACCGCTCATCGCAGTAAGCAATAGCAATGTTCCCCCTGCGATGCAGATCACTCCGCCGGTCACCCCCTCCAGCTCCTCATCCGTAAGCTCTTCGCCTTTCTCCATTCTCTTCACCAGCAATTCCCTGGCCTGCCGAATTTCATCGACAGACACCTCAACCTCCCGCCCGCGCAGCGCCGCCTGCACCTCTTCCGGCGTCTCCAGCTCAAACAGTCCCTTTACAAAAACTTCATCTTGAAATACCGCTTGAATCGCCGCTTCGTTCGTCATCGTTTTTCCTCCTCTTTTCCTGCTATCGGTTTATGGCTTGGTGCAATTCGCAAAAATCATTGCCCTTGAATAGCTCCCCATGCATCTTCCAGCTGACTGCCATGCAATGCAGGCAATAGCGTTCATAGTTGCAGCTGCGGCAGGGAGTTCTTGTATCCTGTTCCACAGTGCGCAGCTGCCTGAGAACCTCCGACTGCCGCCAATATTCAGCGATCGACCCGTTATTTCCTTCGATTTCCAGATGGCGGCAGGGAGTCAGTTTTCCGTCCACATTGACAGAAAGGCTGTCGCGTCCCGCCTGACACCCTTTGCCGATCCCCTGGTTCAGATTGACGAAAAATTTCTGCCCGACCAATGCTCTTAGCGGTGAAAAACAGGATTCAATCACGATTTTCAGGGGACCGGCCGGATACTTTTTGATAAAATCGGCCAGATACACCAGCTGTTCATGGCTCGGCAGACTGGGCAGTTCGTGCCGCGAATCCGGCTTGAACGCCATCACCACGACGGTTTTCACGCCATATTTTTCCGCCAGAGCCACCATGGCGGGAAAATTTCCGACATTATGGCGGTGTGCCACCCAGTTGATTAGGTAATCGGGATCATTTTCCTGCTGCAGCGTTGCCAGCGCCTTGACTGCCAAATCATAGCCGTCGCGGCTCTGCCGGTTAACGGCCTCGGTCGAGCCGTTCAGCGAAATATATATCCCGCCGACCCCGGCGTTCCGCAGTTTCCGCAGCACTTCGGTATCAAACCCGTAACCGCTGAGCGCCACATTGGCGCGAATGCCGTGTTCCCGGCAACATGCGATCAGTTCGCACAAATGGGGATACACCAGCGTTTCGCCGCCGCTGAGATTAATTTGTTGCATCTGCAGCGCCCCTGCCTGCCGCACGAAGCCTTTGGCGGATTCCAGATCGATGTCGCGCCCCTGACTCAGGTCGCAGTAACATTGGGGACAATGCAGCGGACAGCGGGTCGTCAACTCTATGTTCATCATCCGCGGCCTTGCAAAGGCGGTAAACTGGCGGCGGGGAACACTGCCCTGCCGCAGATATGCTTTTAACTTTTTCGGAACGCCGGCTGGATTGATCGCCAGCTTGAAATGGCTGATATCGTTAAAAATCAGGGCGGCCGGATCCGGCGCCGCTGCCAACCACTCTCGAATACCCGTCCGCTTCTCCGCAACACACAGTTGCTGAGCTTCGGCAAAAGCGAGAAACTCATCGACAGTAGCATCCCCACTACGGCGCAGGCCGAAGTTGATACCGATTTTTTCTGAAATGCCCGCATTTGTCACATCAAAATCGAGTATAAACTTGCGGACGAACGGCTCCATCGACTCCAGTTTTGCTGCAAGACCTGGCAAGTCTCCCGACCAATTCAGCTCCGCCAGGTAGGAGGTCAGTTGCTCACGCGTCATGTCACTGGTAAACAGGCGGGCAGATTCCGCCTGCCGCCCTAGCATCACGCCCAGCTGAAACAACTGGCGATTGCGTCCCTCCAGCGCATCAATACAAGCATCCAGCCTCAGACGAAACATCGCGCTGCGTTCCGGGCCAAGCAAAACAGACAAAGCCTGATACATCCAGTCATTGCCCCCGCGCGGGCACACTTGTGAGATATCGAAAAAGACACACGGCTCCAACCGCCCCTGCTGCCAAGACTCGTAGTCCATCTCCAGCCAGACATTGCTCACGCGGGAAGACACTCCACTTTGTTCGTCGCACCAGATGGCGCACAAATCCGTCACAGCCTTCCATGCAGGAGACGATTGCGCTAATGATGAATGCCGTAAAAAATCCAGTGTCGCATCACGATCAGTTTTATCAAGCCGGCAGGAATAGTCCGCCTGCCGTCCGGTCATCGACAGATCGATTTCCTGAATCGTTTCTTGCGACTCGATGTCACCGAGCGCGGTTGCGAGCCGCTCGAACACCCGGTGGCACTGCTCGTCGAATAATAGCGATTCCTTATCCTGTGTCAAATGCCGAAGATAATGGTGTAACTTCATGTGTTCCCCCCCTGCTGCCTGGGGTTACCAGTTCCCGTGAGTGAAATAATCCGTACAATAGGCTATCCCACCCAGAGATACTGCCCCGGTGAACGTAGCAGCTCCCGCCAAAATAAGCAACCCGACGATTGCCACTGTCACGCTGCCGCCAGTCACACTTTCCAGTTCCTCGTCACTGAGTTCCGCCCCCGTTTCCAGACGCTTCGCCAGTAGCTCGCGGATTTTCACGATTTCTTCAACGGACAGGCTGATGTCCTTCTGCCGCAGCGTCGCCTGCACTTCCCGCGGTGTTTCCAGTTCGAATAACCCCTTGACAAAATTTTCATCGCTGAACACTCCGCGGATCGTTGCCTCGTTCACCATTCTTTCCCTCCTGAAAATTCGTTGCACAACTGGTCAAAATCATCGTTTGGATTTGCTCCAATCGGATATCTGATGGATGAATTCGAGTTCTTGCAGAAACAAATGTTGATTAGAGAGTTTTTCATAAGATCGCCGCCCTTTGGCGACAATTACCGATTTGCCTGCTGCTTATTTCTTCAGGACTTCATCCAGCCAGTCGAATAAAACCTGTCCGATAAGGCTGCGGTTTTCCATGACACAGTGATTGGCAGCCCCTTCATTGCGCGGGGTGATGATCAGCTTTTTTTGTGGATTGGGTAGTCCGGCCATGATCAGCTTCTGCTGTCTTTGTACTTCAGCGCTTTGATATTCGCCCTCGCCGACGATGATCAAAGCGGGAACGTTGATTTTTGCCGGGTCAAAGGCAAACCCCTTGTTGGCCTCCGCTAGTCCGGAAGGCTTATCCATCGGTACTCCCCAGCGCCAGCAAATGGCTTTGACGATATTTCCATGGAATGTCGTCCAGGAGTTTATTTCCTTTTGACTCGCCAGCACGGCCGGCATGGTCTTAAATAAAGAATAGGCGTCCATCACACCGGAATTCATCGCAATGGCAGAAATGCGGGAATCATGCATCGCCGCCTGTGGAACAAAGCCACCACCGCCACTGTAACCATAGGCTGCCAATCGTTTGGCATCGACATCCGGTCGGTTCAGCGCATAGTCCACGACGGCTTTCATCGGAACATTCATGTCAGGGCGGAATATCTTTCCCTCCAACGGCAGCAGGCCCTGTCCCGGCAGATCAACCGTGAGGAAATTGTAGCCCCGGTCATGGGCTTGCGGCGCAATATACACGACCAGATCTTCGGCGAAGGTTTCACCGCCGCCGATCATAATCAGTGTTTGGGCTGGTTTGTCGCTATTCGCTGCTTTGCGGAAATAGCCCGGCAATACGGTTCCTTCGAAAGGAATCTCGATATATTCCAGGGGAGGATCGAATAATTCGCCGGCCATTTTCATCAGATTGCGGATTTTGTTCGCCCGATCCAGCAGGCGGGAGTCGTCAGGCAAAATAGCCAGCAGGGAAATGCGGTAGTAATAGGCTGCTCTGAACAACTGGTCGCGCGCACTTACTTTGTGGCCTTGTTCCAAAGATTGCAGGCCACGGGCTTCGGTTCTTTGCGCCAATAGATACCATTCTTTTTGCCAGCTGGCAGCATCGCCATCTTTAATCTGTGATGCTGCATAAAAAGCTTCGCCGATTTCTATGCCGTGATTTGTGGCAGCACCCAACACCAGCGAACCAAAGTTGAAATCCATGTCAGTATCGGCGAAGTGATAGCGCACACCGGTGCCATGCGCATCAAATACGGCACTCTTTTCCTCGGCATACCCGGTTGGCATTCCTGTCACGCCAATGATCGCTATTAGCACCACGAGCAGCAAAAAAACAAGCTTTCTTTCACTTTTCATCTCCCGCTATTCCTCCTTATAAATAATCGATTTACCGACGCCCATGGGTAAGATAATCCGTACAATAAGCAAGTCCACCCAGCGAAGCCGCACCGGAAAAGGTAATGTCCTTTTGCCGCAGCGCCTGCTGTACTTCCGCCGGCGTTTCCATCGTGAGCAACACTTTGACGAAAACCTCATCGCTGAACACTTCACGGATTACCGCCTCGTTCGTCACGCTATCCCTCCAGTCATTTATTTTTGTATGGCGATTTGCCAAATCAAGCACAATAGGCATCCAAAAATCTTCGCCCGACGATTACCACTTTCCACCAGTCAAAGCATCTGTCGCCCATGCCCCTCCGGCTAAGCCGCCGCCGAGAACAGCTCCGCCACCTGCCAAAAGACCTGCAATGCCAATAATTGAAATAATTGCTACCGCACTGAGGCCAAAATCAAGAAAACCTCCTGCCACGTCTTCCAGCTCCTCGTCACTGAGTTCTTCTCCGGAATCCATCTTTTTCACAATCATATTCTTGATTTTTATTATTTCTTCAACCGGAAGCTCAATATCTTTGCCCTTCAGTGCGATATGAACTTCCTCAGGCGTTTCCGGCACAAACAGACTTTTGACAAACGCCTCATCAGCGAATACTTGCCGAACCATTGCCCTTCGGTTTTACTGTTTACGATATATGCGCCCCCAACAGCCCCAGCACCGGCAATCAAACCAATAATTAGCGCGCCGACAAACAGACCGCCGACGACACATTCAAAAACAACGCCCCCCTGTCACGCCTCCCATTTCTTCGTCACTTAGTTC